>NZ_JAYMFF010000005.1:0-39989 GCF_035989245.1 Adlercreutzia wanghongyangiae
CCGCCGCAAGGGAGGGATGGCTTGGTCGGCGGGCTCGGGCGCCTACTCGTTCACCTTGAACGGCAGGTACCACACCGAGGGGTTGGTGCCCTCCTCGGCCTTCAGCTGGTAGCCGCCGGCCGCCTCGGCCTGGGCCCTCAGCTCGTCCAGGTCGCCGAAGACGCGCGCGCCGGCCGGGCAGGCGGCCACACAGGCCTGCTGAGCGCCGCCGGCGTCCACGCGCTCGGCGCAGAAGGTGCACTTGTCCATGGTCATGGGCGGCATGGCCTCGTACATCACGGCCTCGTACTCGTTCAGCTCGGGGCCGAAGTAGCCGTCCTCCGAGGGCGCCAGGTGCCGCGCGTCGTAGGGGCACACGGTCTGGCAGCTGCCGCAGCCGATGCACTTCTCCTTGTCGATGGCGACGATGCCGTCCTCGCGCTTGTAGCCGGCGTCCTGGGGGCAGATCTCCACGCAGGGGGCCGTCTCGCAGTGCATGCACAGCATGGGCACGGCGGTCTTGCGCACGTTGGGGTAGCTTCCCTCGAACTCGCGCTCCACACGGCTCCGGCGCACGCCGGGGCGGGTGCCGTGGGCCTCCTTGCAGGCCACCGAGCAGGCGTGGCAGCCCACGCACTTCTTCAAGTCAATGAGCATTCCGTAGGTCATGGCTCATCCCCTCCTAAGCGATCTTCTCGACTTTGACGCGGATGTTCTGGTCGAAGGCCGCGCAAATGTGATCCAGACGATCCGGCGTCTGACCGGGCACGAGATGCACGATGGGCACGCCCTTGTCCTGGGCCAGCGGCATGTACTTCGACTTCGAGCCCCAATGGCCGCCGATTACCGACACGCACTCGCTGTGAACGCCCTCGGATGTAGCGAGAATGCCCTCGACCGAAGTGCCTTCGGGCACGGACAGGCGCACCTTGTCCCCGGTCGCCAACCCCTTAGCAGCCGCAGTGGCCGCATTCATCTCGATGGTATAACCGTAGGGGTTCTCCTCGTTGATCTCGTTGACATAGGGATTCTCCATCAGCCACGAGTCGGTGTTGATGGCGTCGGTATGGTAAACCGGCAGAATATCGTACTCAGGATCGGTCACCTCATAGCCGCAGCCGGGCTTCCAATCGGGCAGCGCCTGGTAGTCATCGGTTTCCCACGGGATGCCCAGCTCGGCCACCTTCGCCTCCACGCGCTCCTTCGCCTCCAGCATGAAGTCGAAGTACATGGGTACGCGACCGGCATCGCCGTTGGCCCACAGGTACACCTCGTCCACATCGCGCGGATGATCGTAGGCGCCATGCTCCTTCAGCCAGGCGAAGTCGTGCTCCTCGTCGATGTTTGACTTCAGAACCGAGTCGGCAAAGGCCTCCACGTCCAGCTTCTGGTCCATAGGTACCGAATACTCTTCCTTTACGCGGAACATCATGTTCAACGTCGCGATGAACTCGGCGTTCTTGCCCGCACGATTCGCCATTTCGCTGAACAGCTCCCAGCTGGAGGGCGCTCCGTCGCGTGGCTCCACGACCTTCTGCCACACCGGCACCGTCCACGGGTTGTCCATGCCGCCGATGACGCGATGGTTGTTTGCCGCATGGGGCAACGGCTCGGTGCGCTCCAGATAGCAGCATTCGGGCAGGATGACATCATAGAAGTAGGACGACTCGTTCAAGAACATATCGATGCCGATAACATAGCTGTAGCCCTTGAAGATCTCGGCCTGTTCGTCGTAGTTGCCCCACCATTTGATGGGATTGCAGGCGTAGCAGAAGGCCACCTCCGCCGCCTGGGTGTGGTACATCTCCGGATAGGCCTGGGCCACATGCTCGAAGTGGTTGTCCTCGCCGAGGGGCTGCAGCTCCATCATGCCCATGGTGGTGGGAGTGTAGTCGCCCTCGTAGACCTTCTTGTAGTAGGAGTTCGGGAAGGCCAAAAGCAGCTGGTGGTTGTCGATGAGGCCCTCGGGCTCCCATACGGCGGGGCGCCAGGACATGTTCGGGTTGTCGTCGGTCCAGCCGTTGCAGGCTGGGTCGAAGCCGCAGAAGCCGCCCACGGAGTTGGTGGAGCCGATGAGGTTATTCAGCGTAAACACGGCCCAGCAAGCATGGAATGCATGCTTGTGGCGCGTGATGCCGGAGAAACCGTCGACTGCAGCAGGACGATAGGGAAGCGTAACGCCATCGATGTCGATGGTCTCACCGATGCAAGCGGCCTTGCCCAGCTCTCGGGCAATCTGGCGAATAGTATCCGCCGGCACCGTGGTGATCTCCTCCTGGTACTCGGGCGTGTATTTCGCAATATGCTCCTTGTACAGAGTGAATCCGGTCTTGCACTGCTTGCCGTTCACCTCGAAGGATCCCTCCAGCTGGGGATCGGCGCACACATCGTACGTCTTCGGAGTTCCATCAGCATCCATGTACAGCGACTTGCCCGCCGTCTCGTCGAAAATAATGCGGCCCGTGGACACATCCACCAGCGAGGGAGCGTTCGTGCGCGTCTTCAAGAACTCGACGTCGATCAGACCCTCTTCCACCAGCACATTCGCGATGGCAAGGGCTGCTGCGGCATCGGTGCCGGGGCGAATGGGCACCCACAGATCAGCCTTCTCGCCGGCGGCGCCCATATGCGGGTCGAACACCACGTGGCGCAAACCTTCTGCGCGACGGGCGGCAAAAGGCTCCGCCGTCATATTGAAGCCATGACGCGTGGCCGTACCAGCATTGGTACCGAACTGAATGACGTAGTTGCAGTACTTGTAGTCGGGACGCGCGTTACCCGTACCAGTCAACAGATATTCCAGCTGGTGAACGCCAGCGCCGCAGATGTCGGAGCAGCTGCCCTCGGCATTGCCGTAGATGACGCCGAGCGCGGTATGACGCACGAGCGAACCAATCTGGCTGGCCACCATGGACATGCCGGTCACTGCATGCGGACCGCTGCGCTCGATGGCCTCCTTCATATGGGTATCCACCAAATCGTAGGCCTCATCCCAGGAAATCTCCTCCCAGCCCGGGTCCTCATCGAAACCCTTCTTGGGATTAGTACGCTTCATGGGCTTGGTAATACGGTTGGGATCGTAGAGCATCATAATGCCCGCAGCACCCTTGCCGCAGATGTGGCCGCGACCGATAGAGCTGTCCGGATTACCCGTCAACTCAACCACAACACCGTCGATAACGTGAGCCTTGATGGAACAGTTGTTGAAGCACATGTTGCACGTAGTGGGGATCCACTCCCCCTCGTTAGGATCATAGGCCACCTTCTCGGGCGACGTATTCGCCAGATTGGTGTCCCCTCCCTTCGTTTCGGCCGCGCAGCCTGCCAGGCCCAAGCCTGCAGCTACTGCGCCGGCACCGGCCACGAACCCGCGACGAGTAATGCCCTTGTCGCCATTGCTCATGGTATACCCCCTTCTCTCTTCGGGCCCCCGCCCCATGCGGGAACCCCGCAACGAGTTGCCGAAAGGCGCTGGAAGCGCACCCTCGACGCGTGCAGTATCCCATGGTCGAGAAAGGAAAAATGTAAGCAAACTGACAAAGAATCAGTAAATGAATGTGTCAACGATCACAATGTTTGGGACATTCATCATTGGAGTACACTCAAATCGTTATCATAAAAGGGCAGATTGGCCTCAATCATGTCGCCGAAGGTCTGCCGCAGTGTCGGCAGCACGCGAATGCGGCGATATCCCAGATCGATAAGCCCTTCCTGAGCAAGCCTCTTCAGCTCTCTACTTGCTGTGGCGCGTTCAATGCACGCTAGAAATGCAACGTCGTCGTGAGCAATGGGCAACTCTCCGCCGAAGCCCGGCTGCCGAGACAGCTCCCCTTCCACTCGCAGCAGCACCGACACCACTTTATCGCGCACCCGACGGTGAGCGAAGGTCAGCGTCTGACTGTAAATCGACGTCGTGTGGTTAAGCCCGATCCGAGCAATAAGCAACTGCGCCTGCGGCGTGCCGAGGGCGTCGATGCGCTCTTTGGCGAATCCACCGTCAAAGGAGCACAACTGCCCAGCAACAAGACCCGAGAAGAAATAGAAATCGGAGGCCACATAGGGAATGTATATATCAGGAATGCCCCCGACAAAGCCCATCCCGAAAATCGAATGGGGAATCTCCCCATCGCGACTGGCGTACACCCGGCTCAGGAGCAGCCCGCTCCGGACAACGCACACCCGATGACGGGTGTTCAAATCGGTCCATATCATCTCGCCGTAGCCGACATCAGAGATAACGGGAAGAAGAGGCTTCCCGTCGTTCAATGCCACCCCGCACATAAATGCGAGTGGACAGCCTGGGCGCATGGGACAGTGCTCCACCTCGAGGCGCAACCTGCTGTTATGGTCGCTGACTTTCATGATGACCCCCCCTTCATCTGTCAGACGCGGCCATTATACTCTCGGGGCGGTCTTCGGGAAAAAGGGGCATACTCCCCTCACCAACTATGCAGAAAGGGGCACCCATGATTGCGACCACGGCCCCGTCGGTCAACCAAGGGGCGTGATTCTGCACGAGATCGCGAGTTATGAGCGTCTGAGCCGCGGCGCGCAGACTGCCGATTGCGGGACCTTAAAAGAAACGCCTGTTCAGAGCATCGCAAGCGCCGAGCATTTCTCGCGGATCGAGCCGGAGTAGATGACGAGACGCTCATAACTCGCGATCTCGTGCAAAAACCGACCCCCTCGTCGACCGAAGCCGGGAGTCCTTACCCAACCGCCGCCGTGGGGCAATCCAGGACACCGCGGACATCGCCGCATTCCCAAAAGGGCCATACGCGCCCCAACAGGCCGGGCGGGCGCCGGCTTGCACGGCCCCAACGCATAGCGGCCCGAGACACCCCGGGCCGCCTTCGCAAAATCAGGGGCCGCTTCCGCGGCACGAAGCCTATTCCGCCAGCTTCAGGGCCTGGTCCAGCTTCTGGCTGATCACCTTGGTGACGCCGTCGCCCTGCATGGACACGCCGAACAGCACGTCGGCCATCTCCATGGTGCGGCGCTGGTGGGTGATCATGATCAGCTGCGTTTCCTCGCGCAGGCTGTTGATATAGGCGGCCAGACGGCGCAGATTCGTGTCGTCGAGGGCCGCCTCCACCTCGTCCAGGATGTAGAACGGGGTGGAACGGGTGCGGTACACAGCGAACAGCAACGCCAGCGCCGTCAGCGACTTCTCGCCACCCGACAGAAGCATCATCTTCGCGATGCGCTTGCCTTTGGGCTGGGCGTTCACCTCCACGCCGGTGTTCTCCAAGTCGTCGGGGTCCACCAGCGACAGGTTCGCCTTGCCGCCCGGGAACAGCGTGGCGAATATCTCCTGGAAGTTCGCGTCCACCGTCTCGTAGGTGCGGATGAAATCGTCCTTCATGCGGGCGTCGATGACCCGGTTGATCTTCGCGAGGGCCTTGCGGGCGGAATCCAGATCCTCCAGCTGGCCGGCCAGATAGTCGTAGCGCACCTTCAGCTCGTCGTACTCCTCGGCGGCATCGGGATTGATGGTGCCGAGGTTCGCGATGCGGCGGTTGATGCGGAACAGCTCGTCTTCCACCTCGGCGCGGTTCTCCAGCGGGGGCAGGGCCAGGGCCGTTTCCAGCGGCGTCTTGCAATCCTGGGCGATATGGGCCACGGCGGCCTCCACCTGCAGCTCCAGGCGTCCCTTCTGCACGCGAGCCTCGCTCAAGCGCTCGCTCACCCCATCGAAGGCGGCATGGGCCACGCTCGCCTTCTGACGGGCCTCGGTCACCGAGGCGTGCAGGCCCGTGGAGGCATCCTGGGCGGCCGTGGCCCGCTCCTCCAGAGTGCGCGTCCAGGCGCTCGCCGAGGCCACCAGCTCGTCGAAGATGGCCAGCAGGGGCTCCAGGCGCGCGGCCGACACCGTCTTCGCACGCAGCGAGGCGACGCTCTCGGTCTCGGCGGCGGCCAGCGATTCAAGGTCGCGGGCGCGGGCGTCGCGCACGCGCTCGGCATAGGTGACGCGCTCCACCAGGGTGGCGGCCGCCAGCTTCGCCTCGGCCAGGGCGTCGGAGGTGCGGTGCGCCTCGCGGCGCAGCGGGGCCAGATCTTGCTGAACGGCCTCCTGCCGCTGCTTAGCCTGGGCGATCTTCTCGTCCAGCTCGGCAATCTGGGCCTCGAAGGATTCCACGTTGGGCCGTGCCTGGGAGATGACGGCTTCGGCCTCGGCGCGCTGACGCTCCACGCCCTCCAGCTCGCGACGGCACGACGTGAGCTTCTCGGCGGCAGCATCGGCAGCGGCACGGGCCGCCTCGGCCCGCCCCTTGCACGCCGCCAGCGACTGGGACAGCTCCAAGCTGGTGGCCTGGGCGTGACGCAGGGCCTCCTCCGCCAGGCGGTGGGCCTCCTCGGCCTTCTTTACGGCCCGCACGGCAGCATCCAGCTGGCCGCGCAGAGCCTCCAGGCGGCGGTGGCGCGCCAAAGCGCCCGTGCCCTCGTCCACCACAGAGCCTCCCACCGACACCTTGCCCGACGACCACACCACCGACCCGTCGGGCGTCACGAAGCGCAGGGCGCGCGTATCGGCGCCGTGGGCGGCCAGGGCATCGTCCAGCGTGGGGCACACCACCACATCCCCCAGCAGAGCCTCCACTGCGGCGGCATCGGCCGGCGCGAAGGACAGCTGGCCCAGCAGCGGCTCGCCCTGAACCCCGGCGGGCGCCTGCCACGAGCGCGCGCGGGCGCCGCCGCGCTCGGCGGTGTCGTCGCGCAGCAGGAAGGCCACCTCGCCCTCGGCGCCGGCCTGGGCCAGCTGGGCTGCCACGGCCTCCACCACGGCGGCGTCTTCCACCAGAAGCGTGGCCACATCGGCGCCCAGCAGCGTTTCAACCAGCGCCTCGAAGCCGGTCTTGGCCTGGATGACGTGGGACAGGGGCTCGCCGATACCGGACAGCTCGTCGGCATGCTCCACCAGCCACGCCCGGGCCTCGCCGTTGGCGGCGGCGCTCGTGCGCTCCACTTCTTCCAGCGTGGATATCTCCACGGTCAAGGCGCGGTGGGTGTCGCGGGCCTCGTCGAGCGCGGCCTGGGCCGCATCGCGCGACTGCAGCGCGCAGCCCACGGCCTGGCGGGCCGCCGACTCGTCGGCGGCCAAGGCCGCGAGGGCGCCCTCGGCCTCGGTGGCCGCACCGGCAGCCTCCTCGGCCTCGGCCTGGGCACGGGACAACTCCAGCGACAGCTCGGCGGCGTGGCTCTCGATCACCTGCACGTGGGCCAGCCCGTGGGTGAGCGCCTCGGTGTTCTCGGCGTGCTTGCGCCGCGCCACCTCAATGGAGCCCTGCATTTTCTCCACGTCCTTCCCCAAGGCGGAAAGCTCGCGCTCCAGGGTACCGCGCTTCGCGCCCAGATCGCGGTAGACGCAATCCAGGTCGGACACCTTCTTCTCGGCCTCGGCACGCTCGCCGGCGGCCTCTTGGAACAGGGTGCTGGCCCGCTCCAGCTCGGCTGCGGCCTCGGCGGCCTTCACACGATTGGCCTCCAGGGAAAGCTCCAGCTCGCCCGCGCGGGCCAGAGCCCCGCGGCGCCGTTCGCGCAGCATCATGGACGTGGAGTCGAAGCGCTCCACCGCCGCCGCGGCCGCCCGGTGGCGCCGCGACAGGTCGCCGGCGTCCACCGTCTCCTGGCGGATGCGCTCCTGCAGCGCCTCCACCTCGGCCTCGGCCGCAGCAATGGCACCGCGGCGCCCCTCCAGCTGCGCGGCCAGCTCGGCCTCGCGTTGCTGGGAGGCGTCCCACTCGCCCTGCAGGTGCCTCAGATCGTCCACGGCAATGCGCAGGCTCATATCGGCCTGCTGCACCGCCAGCTCCTGGTAGGTGCGGGCCTTTTTCGCCTTGCGTTCCAAGGGCCCCAGCTGGCGCGCCACCTCGCCCACCACATCGCGGGCGCGCAGCAGGTGCGCGTCCATGTTCGCCAGCTTGCGCTCGCTTTTTGCCTTGCGCTGCTTGTGCTTCAGCACGCCGGCGGCCTCCTCAATGAGCGCGCGGCGGTCCTCCGGCTTGCTCTGCAGAATGGAGTCGAGCGAGCCCTGGGAGATGATGGAGTGGGTGCCGGTGCCCAGGCCCGAGTCGTGCAGAATATCCAGCACGTCCATGCGCCGGGCCACGGTACCGTTGATGAGGTACTCGCTCTCGCCGTTACGGTACATGCGGCGGGTGATGGCCACCTCGTTGAAATCCACCGGCAGCGTGCCGTCGGAGTTGTCCAGCACCAGGTCCACCTCGGCCAGGCCCGTGGCCTTGCGGGCCGACGAACCGGCGAAAATGACGTCCTCCATGGCCTGGCCGCGCAGGTTCTTGGCATTGCGCTCGCCCAGCACCCACAGCACCGCATCGGAGATGTTCGATTTACCCGACCCGTTGGGTCCCACGATGGCCGTGATGCCCGGTTCCATGGACATCACGCTGCGGTCGGCGAAGGATTTGAAGCCCTTCAGGACAAGAGATTTCAGGTACATGGGCGCCTAGTCCTGCTTCCTCTTGGCGGCATCGCGCTCGCTCTTCTTGCGGGCGCGCTCCTCGGCCCGGGCCGCCTTGGTAGCGGCCTTTTCCTCGGCACGCGCCGCCTTCTCGGCGGCCTTCTCGGCCACCTGCTCGTCGGAAAGCCCGATGCCGAAGAACTCCGACAGGCGCGCCAGGGTGGACTTCGCCGCCTGGCTCTCGGCCTCCTTCTTCGTGCGGCCCACGCCCTGGGCAAGACCCTTGTCGCCGGCGTACACCTGGGCCACGAAGGTGCGGTCGTGGGGCGGCCCCTGGGTTTCCACCAGCTTGTAGGTGGGGGTGATGCCGCCCTCCTGCAGCTTCTCCTGCAGGGCGCTCTTGGGATTCTCGGGCTCGCGGGCCAGATCCAGCGACATCTTCGGAATGAGGGTGCGGTCCACGAAGGCGCCGGCCACGTCCACGCCGCCGTCCAAATACAGCGCGGCCACCACGGCCTCGTACACGTTCTCGAGCGCCGAGTGCAGGCCGCGCCGGCCGGTG
Organism: Adlercreutzia wanghongyangiae; assembly: GCF_035989245.1. NCBI lineage: Bacteria > Bacillati > Actinomycetota > Coriobacteriia > Eggerthellales > Eggerthellaceae > Adlercreutzia > Adlercreutzia wanghongyangiae. The sequence continues at coordinate 8,964 of NZ_JAYMFF010000005.1, forward strand.
CCTGTCTCCGACGAGCCGAACACGATCACATCGGCGAAACCCAGCTTGTCGGCCACCTCCGACAAGCTGGCGCCCGACACCAGGGCTACCTTGATGCGCGTGAGGCCGCCCTCGTCCAAATCGGGGAAGCGGTGGAAGGCCTCGTTGGCCACCAGCGCCCCCAGAATGGAGTCGCCCAGAAACTCCAGACGCTCGTAGGAGAACTTCACCGCGCGCCCTTCGGTGGCCGAGGGATGGGTGATGGCGGACAGCAGGTACTGGACGTCCTTGAAGGTGTAGCCCAGAATCTCCTGGGCGCGGGCCAGCTTCGATTCCTGCTCGGGGGTCATGTTCATCGGGCATCCGAGGCCGCGGCCTCCCCTTCCCCGCCGGGCGTTGCGGAACCGGCGCGGGCCACCGTGTCGGCGATGACGCCGGCCACGTTCGCGCGCACGGTGGTGGCCGCCACCGCGATGCCGTTGGCCACGGCTGTGGCATTCGACGACCCGTGACCCACGATCACGGCGCCCTTCACGCCCAGAAGCGGCGTGCCGCCGTAGGTTTCCGGCGAGAGCTTCCCCTTCAGACGCGACAGGTCGCCCTTCACCAGCAGCGCCCCCAGCTTCGAGGGCAGCGAGGCCATAAGCGCGTCCTTCACATACTTGAACAGGGTCTTGGCGGTGCCCTCGATGGTCTTCAGGCACACGTTGCCGGTGAAGCCGTCGCACACCACCACGTCGAAGTCGCCGGCCATGAGGTTGCCGCCCTCGCAATTGCCCGCGAACTGGGGCACCGAGGCCGCCAGCAGCTGATGGGCCTTCTGGGCGAACTCGTCGCCCTTGGTGTCTTCCGAGCCGATGTTCAGAAGGCCCACCCGCGGCGCGGAAACACCCATGATGGACTCCATGTACACCACGCCCATCTGGGCGAACTGCACCAGATACTCGGGCTTGCAATCGGCGTTGGCCCCCACGTCGATCAGCAGGCAGGGGCGCGCATAGGCCGGCAGCACCTGACCCAGGGCCGGGCGCTTCACACCCTTCACGCGACCCACCACCAGGGTGGCCGCGGCCAGGCAGGCACCGGTGGAGCCGGCAGAGAAGAAGCCCTGGGCCTGGCCTTCCTTCACCAAGCGGCAGCCCACCACAATAGACGAGTCCTTCTTGGCGCGCACGGCGGCGGCCGGATGCTCGCCCATGGCGATCACCTCGGTGGCCGCGACGGCGCGCGTGCGGTCGTGGGCGGCCGCGAAGGGCTCCACCACGTCGGCCGGCCCCACCAGCGCCAGATGGAGCGCGGAATCGGCCCGAAGCGCCTGAAGGGCACCGTCGAGCACCACGTCGGGCCCGAGATCGCCCCCCATGACATCGACGGCGATAGTTACTGGTTCAACCACGAAACATACTCCTTGAGAAAACGGACGGTGCGTCCCCGACCCTACCCGCGCGCAGCGTGGGCACGATCGGAGGCGCGGCATCATATAGCCAAAAAGCCCCCTGGCAAACCAGGCTGTACCAGCTTGGCATGCGAGGAGGCTTTGCCGACATCACGGAAGGCAACCTGAACCTTCCGTGACCGTCAACAGCACAGGACTACTCCGTCTCGATGACCTCGCGGTCGCGATAGTAGCCGCAGTTACCGCACACGCGGTGGGGAAGCTTCACTTCGCCGCACTGCGGGCACACGGAACGGGCGGGCATGGGGATCTTGTCGTTGGTGCTGCGACGGGCATGGGTGCGGGCACGGCCCATCTTGCGCTTAGGTACTGCCATCTCGTTACTCCTTCTAGAGTTGGCCGACGGGGATGTCGAGCAACAATTTCTTGTGTAAACGCACGATCTGATATGCTACCAAAGGCCGCCGACCCTCGCAAGGGGCAATTCCCCCGAATCCGCCAGCGGCCACGGCAAATCCAAATTCCGCTATACCACCAGAGTTACAATGCGCAGCAGGAACAGGGCGGCGGCCACCCACATCACCCAATGCACGTCCTTGGCGCGGCCCTGGGCGATGCGCACGATGACGAAGGCCAGGATGCCGAACATGATGCCGTTGGCGATGGAGTAGGTGAACGGCATCATGATGATGGCCAGAAAGCCGCCCACGGCGCCGGCGGCATCCACCGAGAAGTCCATCTTCGTCACCGACGACATCATCAGAAGGCCCACCCACACGAGAGCCGGCATGGTGGCGAAGCTGGGAATAGCCAGGAAGATGGGCGAGAACACCAGCGCCACGATGAACAGCAGGCCGGTGACCAGCGCCGTCAGACCCGTGCGGCCGCCCGCGGCCACGCCCGCGCTGCTCTCCACGTAGCTCGTGGTGGTGGAAGTGCCCACGCAGGCGCCCACCACGGTGCCCACGGCGTCGGCCATCAGGGCCTCCTTGGCCCGGGGCAGACGCCCCTGCTTGTCGAGCAGGCCGCCCTTGCTGGCCACGCCGATCAGCGTGCCGGCGGTGTCGAACAGGTCGACGAACAGGAAGGCGAACACGATCACCGCGAAATCCACCAAGTGGCTCAGGGCGAAGTCGAAGTTGAAGGCGAACAGATAGGGCGCCTGCAGGTTGATGCCCTCGGCGAAGGTGGGAATGAGCGACGCGGCGCCGGCGGCCGCATCCACCTGGTACCACCCGAGCAGCTCGGCGCCGATACCCAGAATCCACGTGCCCAGGATGCCCCACAGAATGTAGCCGGGAACCTTGTAGTGGTACATAATGGCCACGCCGATAAGCCCGATCACCGACAGCGCCACCTGGGGCGTGGCGAACGAGCCCAGATCGATCAAGGTGGAGGGGTTGCCCACCACCACGCCGGCGTTCTCCAGGCCCACCAGCGCGATGAACAGGCCGATGCCCACGGCAATGCCCGTCTTCAGGTTCTGGGGCACGTCGTTTACCAGCGCCTCGCGGAACTTGCACAGGGTGAGCAGGATGAAGATGACGCCCTCCACCAGCACGGCCGTGAGCGCGATGGTCCACGGGTCCTGGATGCCCTGCTCGGCCATGGGCACGCACACCGAGTAGGCGAAGTAGGCGTTCAGGCCCATGCCGCTGGCCAGGGCAATGGGATAGTTCGCGTAGAAGGCCATGAACAGGGTGCCGAAGGCCGCGGCGATGGCCGTAGCGGTGAACACCGCACCGGGCTCCATGCCCGAGGCCGACAGAATAGACGGGTTCACGGCGAGGATGTACACCATGGACAGGAAGGTAATGGTGCCGGCCATGACCTCCGTCTTGGCCGTGGTGCCGTGCTCCCTCAACTTGAACGTGCGCTCTAAGAATTGTTCCATGAAGCCTCCTTGTCGGCGATGCCAGATGGCGTCATTGTACCCTTACTTCACCGCATCATCCCCATGGGTTTCCAATTCTTCCTCCACTTCGGCCGCCTTCGTGCGCACGAGGCGCGTCGCGTCGTCCACCAGCCGCGCCGACCGACGGCTCCCCGCAGCCTCGGACGCCGCGTTGCGCCCCTCGCCCTGCGCGGCAGGGCGACCCGCCGAGCGATGCCGTTGCCGACGGCGCCCCAGTGCGTCGCGCATCATCGAGGTGGCGCCCAGGGCGTAGTAGCCCTCGCCGCGACGCACCAGGTAGGCCGTCGCCACCGCCAGGGCGAATAAGGGCGCGCCCTCCCATCCGAATATCTCGCAGCCCATCAGGAAGGCCGCCAAAGGGCAGCGGCTCATGGCGCAGAAGAAAGCCACCAGCCCCAGGGCGGCCGACACGCCCGCATCGCCCCCGGTCATCGTCGTGCAGCTGACGCCCAGCAACGCACCCACGGTGAACGTGGGCATGATCTCGCCGCCGCGCAGCCAGAATCCCAGGCACAGCAGGGTCAGCAGGGCCTTGACGGCGAAGTCCCACGCCCCGGCCCGACCGGCCAACGCCTCGGCCAGCTGCACCGCCCCGGTGCCCTCGAAGGCCTGCCACCCGGCACCCAGCACGAGCGCGACGAACAGCGCGCTGCCCGCGACCGCCCACAAACAGTAGTTCCGCCGAATGTGCTCGGTGGCCCGCTGCACGTGGTCGATGGCAGACCCGAACAGGCCGCCGGCCACACCGGCTACCGCGCCCACCAGCACGCAGGCGCCCGCCACGCGCCACGTGACGGCGGGCAGGGCCACCTTCGGGATCACATCCCCCACGCCCGTGAGCGAGGCACCGGCCCAGGCCACCGCGCAGCCCAGCAGCAACGTGGGCAGATGGCGCACCACCTCGCGGCGGTAGCCCGTCAGCTCCATCACGAAGGCGGCCGACCCCAAGGGGGCGAAGAACAAAGCCGAGAAGGCCGCCGCCATACCCGCCGAGGCCGCGTAGGCGCTCATGCCCGTCCGATCCTTTCCGCAGGCGGCGTCCGACCGGTACACCGACCGCAGGTGGAAGGGGCGCGCCACCAACTGGCCCAGCGAGGCACCCATGTGCAGGGCGCCGGCCTCCTTCCCCACCGACGCGCCTCCCAAGATGGAAAGGGCCGTGCCGACCAGGATATCGGGGGCCAGCCAAGGCGAGATGACCTCGTCCTCGCGGATGCGCCGGGCCACCGAGCGCGTCGTGGTGTTCAGCGGAACACCGTGGCGCCGGTACAGGGCGAGGCTCGCCAACGCGAACAGGGGAAGCCCCATCAGCAGCGCGGGGAAGCGCCCCAGCAGACCGAACGCGCCGTTCACCACCAGGCACAGCACCACCGAGGCTGCCGCCCCCACCGCGCCTACCGCGAGGGCGAAGGCGCCGTGGCACAGCACCTGGCGTCCGTCGATCACGCCCACCTGACACACCCCCTGCCCGACGTTCCCTGCTCGCCTGCCGTCTATCCTCTCCACTGTAGAGCAGCGCAGCTTCGCACAGCAAAAAAGTCGGCGAAGCGTTTCCGCCGCGCCGACCTTCGTTACCCGGTCGTTGCTCGCGCTCAGTTGTCGAAGGTGAGGCCCTTCAGCGCCGCGAACGGACCGTCGTCTCCCGGTTCGTCGCCGCCGCACCCGCAGGGGCCCTCGTTCAGGTTCGCGCCGCAATGGGGGCACAGGCCCTGGCAGTCGTCGTCGCACAAAGGCACCAGCGGAAGCTCAAGCAGCAGCGCCTGCTCGATCAAGGGCACCAGATCGATACGGCGGTTCTCGGGCAGATAGTCGAACTCGTCGCCCTCCATATCGTCGGGAGCGGCGGCATCGTTCCCATCGATGATGAAATAGCCCTCGATGTCGCCCTCCAGGTCGTAGGACACCTCGTCGAGGCAGCGGGCGCACTGGGTTGCCGCCGTGGCCGTGGCACGGCCCATCACCAGCAGCGCACCGCCGGTGTTGGTCACGTCCACCGACCACGCCACCGGCGCGGCGAACCGGTAGGCATCGGCGCCGGCGGCCAGCTCGTCCAAAGCGGCCGCTCCCTCGAAGTGACGGGTCTCGGCGGTTTCAAGCAGTTCCTCGGGAACGATGATGACCGCAGAATCGCAGGTTGCCATAGGGCATCTTCCTCCTCAAACGAAAAAGGCGCTCCCCTTCAGGTGAGCGCCTCCGGTTTCTCTGTTTCGCGCCGCCTAGCGCACGTTGATGGACGTGGCGTTCAGGCGGTCGCGGCAGCGGCGCGTGTTGTTCAGCAGCGTGTCCAGGCTCTGCTCGATGTGCCCGAACACCTCGTCGGCGTAGTCCTCGGCGCCGGCGCGGGTCTGGCGCTCCAGCTCGCGGGCGTCGGCCAAGATGGTGTCGGCCTGCTGCTGGGAGATGCGCACGATCTCCTGCTCGCTGGCGATGGTGATGGCCTGGCTGCGCGCGTCCTCGATCATGCGGTTGGCCTCAACCTCGGCGTCGTCCAGCAGGCTCTGGCGCTCGCGCACGATCTGGCGGGCCTGGGAGAACTCGGCCGGGAACAGGTCGCGGATCTCGTCCATGATGTCGAACGCGGCGGCGATGTCCACCTGGCGCAGGTTGCTCTTGCCGAAGACGGGCTTCGAGTCCTCGAGAAGAATCGAGAGCTCTTCGAGCAGCCCCAACACTCCGGTTTCGTCCATTGCTGTTCCTTCCTGACTATCGCACCGCGCGGCCCGGCGGCGCTTCCGGCCGCGGGCATCAGCACGCAATCCATCCATGATGAGTTTTTTCATTCTATCATGATGGAGAAGCTATGTAATACAACGGTTATCCCGTGCACAAACGCTCCATGAGGATACTCCCAGAGCCCGACGCGCTCCAGGATGGCGATGGCGATGTCGCCGAAGCGACGGCGCAAAGACACTGCGAGGTCTGCGGCAACGGCTACCGCGCTAACACTTCCTTGATGCCCTTTGGGGCACTGGTCTTTTCGGCTTCTCCACTGCGGTATCTCCCGATATCGTGGCCAGCGAGGGCTCATAGGCATTGAAGGCCTCCACCACATCGCCAGCCACGAAGATGCCGCTCTTGCGGTTTTTTGCGTTCTGTTTCAGAATCCCAGCTTCAACAAGCTCGGCCACAGCGGTCCGCGCCGCCGGATAGCTCCTCCCCGTGAGCTCCTGGGCGGTCTTGATGCTGATGACCGGCGTTCCCAAAAGAATGTCGAGCAGCCGTGCTCCCGCCGACCCTTCGCGGAAGGAGACCCGCTCGCGCCATCCTTCCTTAACAGCGCGCAGCGTGCCCTCGAACTGCGAGGCGCGCGAACACGCCTCGCAGGTAATATGGGCGAAGTATTCGACCCAGCCGTTCATCGCCGCTCGCCTATCGGTCTCGCCTTCCCCCTTGAAACGGAAGGCAGAAAGATTCGCGATGTACCTCTCGCGGTCCGTTGCCAGCAAAAGCGATATCGGAGGTACCGTGACGCGCGTCGTGCCTCCCTTTTTCAGAATGAGATGCACAAGCGCCCGACCAGCGCGGCCGTTGCCGTCTGCAAAAGGATGGATGGTTTCCAGCTGGGCATGAGCTATGGCCGCAATGGCAATGGGCGGAAGCTCGCTGCAATTGACGAAAGCGACGAGATCCTCCAAAAGACCGAGCACAGCTTCAGGCTCGGGAGGCACATATACGGCCCCGACGGGATTGATGCGATTCCCCCCGATCCAGTTCTGCTCGGCGCGAACAGCGCCACCTCGCCCCTCGAGCTTTGTTCCAATCAACAGAATGCGGTTGAGTTCGCATATCTCTTCGACCGTAAGCGGTTCGCCGGCGTTCGCGCGCCCAAGGCCGTCAACGAGCGTATGGAGATTGCCGAGTATCTGGGCCTCTGTGCCGTCGAGACGGTGCCCGACGCCAAGGCGATCGAGCTCCTCGTATTCCAAAAGCCTGCCAGCGGGCATTTCCAGTCCCTCGATGCGCGACGAGGAGACGGCCTCCGCGCGCAGCATCATACGTGCGAGCGGCTCGGTATCGATGCGGGAACCAGATGACTCGAGCTTCCCCAGTGCCTCTTGGGCATCGGCAACCGCCCTCGCACAGGAAGGCTCGAGCAAGAGCTCGTAATCGGCGAGCGTGTCGGGAAGATAGGGGTGGTAGGCACCGCCCATTCGCTCAGCCTTGTTCATACCCCCGCCATCGGGCTGCCAAAAGCGATCGAGGTAGACTCCCATACGCGCAACCTTTCTTTTCCCCGGTAGAAAAGAAAGGTTATTGTAATAAGCTTTCTTTTTCAAGACCCTGCGAAAGAGAAGCGCCCAACCTTCTCGGCGCTGGAAGCGCAGCGGGACACCTTACCCGGTAACCCGTCCCGCTGTGCAGGTCGTCGTGCTACGCCGAACGCTCCAGGATGTCGATGGCGGTGTCGCCAAAGAGAACGGCGACGGAATTAGGCTGCGACCGAATCAAACTCCTCCCCTGTGGTGTCGAAAACAGCCGAGGGCGCCGGCGTCCGGTCGATGATTGCGCGGCGCACGCGCAGAACGAGGTACAAGGCGAACACAGCGGTGTAGCAGCTCAAGTTGACCTCGGCCGCGACCGAGCCGGCCGCGGCCGAGGGAAGAAGCACCATGAGCAGGTGCACATAGGTGGCGCCCCAAAACCCATAGGACAAGCGCTGAACGCTCTTCCAGCGCGCCGCCGTCATGCGCTTTTTGACAGCCTTCACGGACGTGATTCCCAAAACCACCGTGAAAACCGTGAGGACGAGGCCGAGAGCCACCATGGCGACAACGTTGACGCGCAAGCTCGCGATGGACGTAAGACGGGGCAGGTACATGGCGAGGTACAACGCCAAATGCCCGACGACCATCAGGCACCCCGCGATGGACCATGCGCCGCGCACCGGCTGCAGGCGCCGTCGCAGCGCCGAGTCCTCGCCCAAGGCGCCTATGAGCATGACCGCATAGAAAATCGACAGCGGTAGATAGCAGTGACGAACGAGCATGATGAGGGCGCGGCCCACACCAGCGGGCATGTCCCCCAGGAGAGCCAACCAAGAGGCCGCCGCCACCCCGAGACTTACCACATAAAGCACAGCGGGGCATTTGCCCACGAGGCGGGCCGTGGCCCAAACAACCAAGCAGGTCGCAAGCAGTACCAGGAGGAAGGTCATAGATTTCCCTTTCGGTCGATCTCCAGATATGCGCGGGCCATGAGACCCTGAAAGCTCTCCGGTGCCTCCTGCACCGTCCGCTCCATGAAGCGGTTCACCCACATATCGAGATGGGCCCCCTTGAACTCGCCGGCGAGCTGCTCCCATTCGCGCGCCATGGCCTCCTCGCCCTGCGACGCGGAGACGAGGGCGTTCTCCCATATGGTGCCCATGAGACCGAACTCGCACTCGATGGAGTCCACGGGGCGGCTGTGACGATCCTCGGGCAGCGCCCTGGCCCGTCGCATAAAGTGCTCGACGCTCAAGGCTGCCCGGGTTACCACAAGCGTCGGCATGCCGCTCTCGTGGGATTCGGCGAAGGCGAACGCGCTTTCATAGGGATACACTCGGCGCAGCCGACCCGGCTCCAGATAGAGCTGCGAATAGGAGCGGCGCAGGATGACGAGCAGCTCCGAAGGCTCCTTGCGGGCAAAGGCCTCCGGACGATTCGCTCCCTCGAGAACAGCCGGACACTCAAGCTCGGCGCCAATAGCCTCCAGGTCGCCGAAAAGAGCTCCGGTAGAAACGGCCCGTGCCAGCGGCTCCTCGGGAAAGGAGAAGGCCACACCGAATAACTCGTAGAAGTCGGCCAGTGTCGACCAGCGTGCGATCTCGTTCAACTCCTGCTTCATGGCGGCGTCGCCCTCCCCGCTTCCTCTAGCTGTAACTTACTTCAAGTAATAGACCTTGGGCTCGGTGCCCGCCGCCTCGTTGAGCCGGTAGTACTCGCGCCCCTCCAGGGCACGGCTCGCATCGGATTCGGGATCGTCCAAATCGCCCCAGAAGCGGCAACGTCCGGGACACAACTCCATACAGGCCGGCGTCTCGCCGCGGTCGATGAGGTTCGCGCAGAACGTGCACTTCTCCACGGTGTTCACGGCATGGGCGGGCGCGTCCAACTCGCCCACTGCGAAGTCGATGTAGTAGGAAGGCTCGCTCTCGATGTAGGTCCGCACATCGTAGGGGCAGGCCTCGATGCAGGACTGGCAACCGATGCATTGCTCGGTATCAACATTGACAATGCCGTCCTCGCGCTGGTAGGTAGCACCCGTGGGGCATACCTCCACACACGACGCGTTATCGCAGTGCTGGCAGCCTTTGGGCATCCAACCCAGCTTGAGATCGGGGTACTCCCCGTAGGGGGTGTCGTTCACCGCGGCCCCCTTGATGACGGCCGTGCCCGGATTCTCGGGGTCGTCGTCGGTTTTCGTGTAGACGACGTTGTAGGCCATGCCGATCGGCAGATTGTTCGCAATCTTGCAAGCGGCAGCGCAGGCCTGGCAGCCGAAGCAGCCCTTCAGGTCAACGACCATTCCGTAACGTGTCATGGTTATGCCTCCACTTTCTTGAAGTCCACCGCGCAATCCTGGAAGCAGTGGTTCTCGTTTACCGCGTTGTACTCCTGGGATGCCAGGCTCGACCACTCGCCGGCAATGAACTCGAAGTTCTCGAAGCCGCGGGGCGCGACGATAATGCCCTCGCTCAGACCGGGATCGATGGTCACCGGCAGCGTCACGCTGCCGCGATCGTTGAACACCTCGACGAGATCGCCCTCGGCCACGCCGTGGGACGCCGCGTCGTCGGGACGAATGCGCACCAGGGGTCCGGGCTCGTAATCCTCGTTGTACTTGCTCGTCCAGAACTGCTGGTGCAGACGGGTGCGCAAGCGCTCGTGCATCATCTGGTAGGGATACTTCTCGCGGCACGGATCGGCCGGATTCGCCTCGCCGGGCTCCTTCCAGAAGACGATGGAGCGATCGGTGGTGTACTCGGGAACCGACTCGTCCCACGTCATACCGGGAACCGCGCACACCCCGTTCCAGTCCGTGTTATCAGGCTGGGGCACTTCCTCCTGATACACGCGGAAGACGACGTCGTCGCGGATGCCCAGCTCGCCGTCACCCTCGGTGTTCCAGAAGTTGCCGATGTGGTTCTCCTTGAAGAAGTCCCAGGTAAGGCCCATCTCGCGGAAGGCATCGGTATCGAGCCACAGCTCGATGAAGCCGTTGTTGTCCATATCGAAATACTGGTAGTACTCGTCGCCCAAAGCCTTGGTGATCTTGCGGTAGATCTCGAAGTCGGGAATGGACTCGTAGAGCGGCTCGACGATCTGGGACTGATAGGTAAGGTGGCCGTGAGTGGCGTAGGAACCGTACAACTCGTCGATCTCGAACCAGTGGCTGACCGGCAGGAGGATGTCGGCGTACTTCGCCGTGTCCGTCATCTCCATGTCCGCCACGACCACAAAGTCGAACTTCTTGAGCCAACGGTCGATGCTGTCGTAACCGCAACTGCCCGACACCACATTCGCGTTGGTGATGTAGACGGACTTCAGGTTCAGCGGCGTCGTGCCGTACATGCCCGTGTCCAGAATCTCCTCCACCTGGTTGAACGGGATCTCGCCGGGCGAGGGGGCGATGGGCGTGCCCGCATTGAAGCCGGGCATCATGACTTCCATGAGGTTGCAGGCCACCGGCAAGCTCACGCCCTGCCCTATACTGGCACCAGGCTTGGCCACATTGCCGGTGATAAGGCCGAGCAGCGTCATGCCGGCGAAGTTGTAGTGACCGTTCTTGTAATGATTGCAGCCCTGCATGGTGTAGGTGTACACCGGCCCCTCCTGGGCGTAGACGCGGGCGAGCTCGGTGATCTGCTCCACCGAAAGGCCCGTGATGGCCGCCGCCTTCTCAGGCGTGTAGTCCTTCAGGCGCTCCAGCATGTCGTCGTAGGTGGAGACAACCTTGATCCCGTTGATCTCGGTGATGCCGGACAGCTGCGGCGTTGCCGTCGTTCCGAAGGCAACAGCCTGGCCGGAGGTTTCATCCCATACGGCCAGCGGATCGTCGACCACCTCGGCACCGGTGGCCTCGTCCACCGTCACCGTCGGCTCCACGCCCAGATCGCTCATGCGCAAAAGCTTGCCGTCCTCCTTGATATAGCACGGCAACTCCGAATGGGCCAGGATGAACTCCTTGTCCTCCCAACCGTTCTCGAGGATCGCGTTGATGCAGCCGAAGGCGAGGGCACCGTCAGTAGCGGACCGTACCGGCAGCCACACGTCGGCCTTGCAGGCGTTGGTGTTGAAGTTCGGGTCGATGGCAATGACTTTTGTGCCGTTGAGTTGCGCCTCGTTGATGAAATGGACGATCTGCGGCGAGTTAATATACGGATTGCCCGCCCACAGCACGATGGTCTTCGCGTTCAGCATGTCGGCAGGTTCGTTGGGCAGGTTGAAGCCGCCGGTGCTGGAGGTGGTGATCCAGCCCACGCGGCTGTAAGCATGGTCGACGTCCAGGGGCAGAAGCGTCATGCCCATGACGTTCATGAAACGCTGGCCTGCGCTGCCGATGCAGATGGCACTGCTGGTGATGCCGTTCTGGCCGCCGCCCTGCAGAAGGCAGAGCGATTCGTTGCCGAACTCGTCGATGTAGCCCTTCCACTTGGTGGCGATCTCGTCGATAGCCTCTTCCCAGCTGATGCGCTCGAACTCGCCCACACCGCGCTCGGCACCCTCCACGCGACGCATGGGGTACTGAAGGCGGTTGGCACTGTACATACGGGCCGGCTGCTGCAAGCCGCGCAGGCACAGGCGGTTGTAGCGCTCGTCGGGCAGGGGCTGCAGCGAGGTGCGCACCACCTTGCCGTCGCGCACATGCACCTTAAGCGGGCAGCCGCCGGCGCACTCGCCGCGACACACCCCTATGAACGTCTCGGTTTCGGCTCCGGCCTGAGCCAGCTCCTGCTCCGCCTCCTCGCTCGTCTGGGGACTGCAGGCGCAGACCATGCCGACGGCCCCCGCCGCCAGAACGGCCGAGGCGCCCTTGACAAAGCTCCTTCGGGTGAAGGGGGCGACCACGCTCTCCTGTTCCATCATTGCTCTCCTCTCCTTCATATCGATAACGCATTCCTGCACCGACGATTATCTGGAGGGGAGTTTTTCATGTCAATTTTGTTAATATTGATACCAATTCTTACTATTGTTCCTTCTAAAACTATTTTTTCTAGAAATTTGCTATCATTTTCGATTGATAGGCCTACACAAGTGCACTATCTTGAGGTACTTGTCATCGAATCTGGTCTCGATTTGCGAGCAATCTACGCCGAGGGAAGGTGACCCCGTGGACTCAACGCCCATTATTTCTCTCGTATCCGATGTCAATTTCGGCAAAATCATGCGCCGCGCCACCCGCAACGGACTGCTGTGGGACGATTTTCTCTCGATGCCCCTGCCGGCGGGGATGAGCGCCCTCGAAACCTGGAAGACGGTGGCAGCCCTGCGCCGTTTCAGCGCATTCCGGGTTCCCTACGAGGAAGTGGACGGCTACGGCATCTGGTACGCCCCGACGGCGTTCCTCTCCCATGCCGCCGCCGTCGTTGACAATCAGTGTCGCGAGGCCTCTCCCCTCTCACAGCTTCTGATGAGCACTCAGGGAAACTACTACCGCACGCGCTTCCAAGTCAACGAGACCATCAACTGCGCCCAGCGCGACGGCCTCGCCCTCGGTCCGAAAACAGCCCTCGACGCCCTTGAGCGCGAAATCGGCTCCAAGAAGCCCGATATGCGGCTTCTGCGCAACATATTCACCATGATGGAATCCCTTGGCGCCTACCGAGACACGCCGTTCTCGGTGGAGCTCATCGAATCCCTCGGACATCGCATTTGCCAGGGAGTCAATTTCGATGCCATCCCCCGATCTCGGGAGGACCCTTCGAATCCTTCGGATGCTCCCGCATCGGAAGCACACCTCACTCCCTTCGAGCGAACCCAGCTGAACGCCCTGTGCGACTACGCCAACGGGCAAACGGGAGACCCCTTCGAGCATGCGCTCTTCAAGGCTCTCATCTTCCGCACTGGGGTGTGCACGTACTGCCCCCACCGCAAGCTCGCCTACATCATCTCGCAGCTGTGCTTCAACCTCTTTTCCATCAAAGCCGGACTACCCCTGTTGTCGCTGCTTCCCTTTACAGAAACCGTCCTGGAATGGGAGAGTGAAACGAACACCCGCGGCAACCATGAGGCTGAGTTTGCCAGCAGCAATCTGGGCAGTGTGGCCGCGAACACCATCGACGATGAGGAGAAGCTCGTAGATTTCTCCCCGCTCCTCACGGTGGCCACCTGGGCCATCCTCCAGTCGCTTCGCAAGCTCGAGGCCCTTGTGGCCGAGCGCGAACAGAGCGCCCAGGAGACCGTGAAGCGGCTGCGGGGAGGCGAAGGGCTCAACCGTCGCCAGCTCACCGTCCTGGAGAACCTGTGCCGCAGCCGCCCATCGTCCTACACCATTCGCCAGCACCAGATCAGCCAGAAGGTGGCCTACGCCACGGCCCGCGCCGATCTGCTCGATCTGGTGGAGAAAGGTTTTCTGTGCCAGGAAAAGCAGTCGAAGGGCTTCGTGTTCCTGCCGACCGATGCCTTGAGAACATCAGAAGAAGGCCACCCATCGCAGGGATAGGCGGTATCGACGCAGCGATCGCGCCCGTCCCGCTGCGCAGGCCGTCGCGCTACGCCGAACGCTCCAGGATGTCGATGGCGGTGTCGCCGAAGCGGCGGTGGGAGGCGATGGACCAGCCGGCCCCAGCGGCGAGCACCCTCACGGCCGCGTCGTCGGCCCCGTCATGCTCGTAGCTCACGATGGCGTCGACAGCGAGCGCGCCCGCATCGCTGAGCCGGGCAAGCAGCGCGAACACCTCAGCAGCCGCAAGGGCGTAGGGCGGGTCCAAGAACACCAGGTCGAAGGGTTTGCCGGAAGCGGGCATCGGCGGCCGCCTCAGCACGTCGCCGCGCACCAGCCGCGCCTCGTCGCGACCTAGACCGAGCGCGCGCACGTTCCGCTCGATAACCGATGCCGCCTCGCGATCGCGCTCGCAGAGCACCGCCGACACGGCCCCGCGCGAGAGCGCCTCCAGCGAGAGCGCCCCCGAGCCCGCGAAGGCGTCCAGCACCACGGCGCCGTCAAAGCCGCCCCGCGCCGAGTGGATGACGCTCATGAGCGACTCCCGCACCCGATCGGTCGTGGGTCGCGTTCCCTGCCCGCGCGGCGCCTCGAGCCGCCGCCCCCGGTACTCTCCCGCGATAATGCGCATACCCGCGCTCCTTTCGTTCTCGTCTCAACTATGGCAGGGCGCAGAGGAGGCGCGGGGCGCTCCAACCGAGCGAGTTCCGCAGCGAACGGAACAGTCCAGTGGACTGTTCCGCCGAGCGAGGACTGTCCGAGCGAATTGGAGTGCCCCGCGCCTCCGACAGGCAGCTGAGCCCCTACCCTCCTACCGTTTCCCCGGCGAAGGCGAGCCGCACTTCCCGGGCCATGGCGCGATGGTCGGGTTCCTCCAGACAGGGGTCCACGTCCAACAGCGCAGCGGCATCGGCGTGGGCCGCCTCGATGACGGCGCCGTCGCGCATGATGTTCACCAGCTTCAGCCCGCTCGCACCATGCTGGCGGTTGCCCAGAATATCGCCCTCGCGACGCAGCGACAGGTCGTAGGCCGCCAGCTCGAAGCCGTCGTCGGTGGTTTCCATGGCCGCCAGACGCGCCAGCGACTCGTCGCGGGTGGAGGCCGACACGAGGAACACCTCGGCGGCCTTCGTGCCGCGGCCCACGCGTCCGCGCAGCTGATGCAGCTGGGCCAGGCCGAAGCGATCGGCGTCCTGCACGATCATCACCGTGGCGTTGGGCACGTCCACGCCCACCTCGATGACCGTGGTGGCCACCAGCACCTGCACCTCGCCGTCGCGGAAGCGCTCCATCACCGCGCGCTTGGCATCGGCGCCCATGCCGCCATGCATCAGCTCCACCGTGTAGTCGGCGAAGGTGGTGGCCTGCAGCATGGCCGCCTCCTTTGTGGCCGCCGTCACATCGTCGTCGAAGTCGCCCTCGCCCTCGATGGCCACCACGGGATGGTACTCCTCCCCCGCCGCATCGGCGTCGGACGCCTTGCCAGCCGCCTTCTCGTCGCGCTCGGCCGTGCTCTTCCCTACCAGGGGACACACCACGTACACCTGCTCGCCGCGAGCAAGGGCAGCCCGGGCCGCGTCGAAGGCCTCGCCCTGCAGCTCCTTCGGCAGCACCCGGGTGCTACGCGACACTGCATCGTGGGGGCGGTGTTTCAGATACGACAGCGTCAGGTTGCCGTACAGGGCCAGAGCCAGGGTGCGGGGAATGGGAGTGGCCGTAAGATACAGGGCATCGGGTGCCTCGCCCTTAGCCAGCAGCCGCGCCCGCTGATCCACGCCGAAACGCTGCTGCTCGTCGATTACCGCCAGGGTGAGGCGCGCCGGCTGCACGTCGTCGGAAAGCAGGGCGTGGGTGCCGATGAGCACGTCCACCTCGCCGGCCGCGAAACGCCCGGTGATGGAGGCGCGCTCGGCGGCAGGCGTTGACCCGGTCAGCAGCTCGCAGGAAACGCCGGCGGCCGCGAGCAGACTGCCCAGCCCCTCGGCGTGCTGGCGCGCCAGCACCTCGGTGGGCGCCAGCAGCAGCGCCTGGCCCCCGGTATCAGCCGCCGCAGCCAGGGCGAAGCCGGCCACCACGGTCTTACCGGTGCCCACATCGCCCAGCAGCATGTGGTTCATGGCCGAAGAAGCGGCCATGGCCGCCAGAATCTCGTCGCGGGCGCGTTCCTGCTCTCCGGT
This sequence comes from Adlercreutzia wanghongyangiae, assembly GCF_035989245.1. Lineage (NCBI taxonomy): Bacteria > Bacillati > Actinomycetota > Coriobacteriia > Eggerthellales > Eggerthellaceae > Adlercreutzia > Adlercreutzia wanghongyangiae. The sequence goes on from NZ_JAYMFF010000005.1 coordinate 25,075, forward strand.
GAGCGCAAAGGGAAGCCCCGTCGCGAAGGCGCCGACGCGCCGGCCGTCCACCACGTGCGCCGTCGGCGTGGCCCCGCGAGCGCGCTCGGCCCCCTCTTGCATCAGAAACAGTTCCAGATATAACAGCTCCTCGTACACCAGACGCCGCCGCGCCTCGGCAGCCTCGTCCATGGTGCGCGGAAAGTGGATGGCGTGCAGTGCGGCGTTGCGGCTCATCAGGCGGTAGCGCAGGCGCAGCCCCAAAGGCAGCGGATCGAAGGCACCATCGGCCTCTTCCAAACCGTTGGCCACGATACGCCGCACCCAGGCGGCCGAAAGCTTCTCGGTAGCTGGATGCACCGGCACCACCGCGCCGGCCATGGAGGGACCGTCCTGCTCCCCCACCACCTCGATAAAGGGATTGGTCATGCGCTTGTAGCCGTAGTCGAACGTGACCTTGCCGGATACGGCCACCTCATCGCCGGCCTTCACCTGGTCCATCAGCCACGGCTGGCGAAATGCCGTCACCATGAGAATGCCCGTGCCGTCCACCAGGGCGATCTCCACCAGCTTCAGGTTGTAGCGGGGCTTCTTCAGCTTGATCTCGTGAACGGTGCCTCGAATGGTGCACGTCTCGCCGATGCGCGCCGAGGCGCAGGTCTCCACCTGAGACAAATCGAGATAGGACCGGGGGAAATGCGTCAGCAGATCGCGCAGCGTGCGCACGCCCAGCTTCTCCAGCGCTTTGGCGCGGGCGGGGCTGACCAAACGGACCCGTGAGACGGGCCCGTCCAACGCCAACGTGGCTTTTTCCCGATCAATGGGCAACGGCTCTCCCCTACTTCAGCAATGATAACGTCGAGCGCGGGACGGACGGCGTGCCCACCAAGCGAGTTCCGCAGCGAACGCAAATGTCCAGTGGACATTTGCGCCGAGCGAGGACTGTCCGAGCGACTGGGTATGCCGTCCGTCCCGCGCCCCCGGCGATCTTAAAGCGAGTCTATTCGACCGAGAACACAATGGGGTACAGGGGCTGTTCACCTCTTTGGGCGTCGACCTCCAGGTCCTCGTAGGCCTCCTCGATCTTCTCCACCAGCGCCTCCAGATCGTCGTCGGCGTAGCCCTCACCGGCCAGAATGGTGCAGGTGTCGGCGTCGTCGGCGTCCATCTTGCCAAGTAGGGTGAGCACCGCGCCGTCGATGGTGGAATCCACCGCCTCGATGGAGCCGTCGGCAATGCCGATGACATCGCCCTCGGCGATGGGGTTGCCCGCGGCGTCCTTGGAATCGCGGGTCGCCCAGGTAACCTCGCCGGTCTTCACGGCGGCAGCCGCCTCGGTCATCTCCTCGGCGTTGGTCTGAAGCGAGGCGTCCTGATCGACCGCGAACAGGGCCGAGAAGGCCTGGGGCACCGACTTGGTGGGCACTACGGCACAGGGAGTCTCGGCCAGCTCGGCAGCGGAGTTGGCCGCCATGATGATGTTGGAGTTGTTCGGCAGGATGATAACCGCCTCGGCATTCACCGACGCGGCCGCGTCCAGCAGGTCCTTCGTGGAAGGGTTCATGGTCTGTCCGCCCGAAACGACCACATCCACCCCCAGGCTGCGCAGGATGTCGGCGTTGCCCTCGCCCGCGGCCACGGCCACGAAGCCCAAAGGCTTGCGTTCGGCCTCCTCCTCGGCGGCCAGCTTCTCGGTGCGCTCGGCCGACTGGATCTGCATGTTGTGGATGAACACCTCGGACACCTGACCGCGATCGAGGAAGTATTTCAGCACCTGATCGGGATGATCGGAATGCACGTGCACCTTGAACTTCGGCACGTCGCCCACGCACAGCTCGCAGTCGCCCATGGTGGACAGGAAGTTCAGGGCCTCCTCGCGGTCGAGGGTGTCGGAATCCACCAGGAACTCGTTGCAGTAGCGGTACTGCGAGCCCTCCCAGTCGTTCACCTGCTCGATCTCCACCTTGGGATGCGTGCCACGCCCGAAGGAAAGCTCGTCGACCATGGTACCCGCACGGCCCAGAAGCGCGGCGGTGAAGGCGTCGAAGATGATGGCCAGGCCGAAGCCGCCCGCATCCACCACGCCGTGCTCCTTCAGCACCGGCAGAAGATCGGGGGTGCGCTGCACCGAGGCGTAGGCCTCGGTCACGATGGCATCCAGCGCCTCGTCGGTGGGAAGCTCCTCGTCGGCGGCGTTCTTCGCAGCGGAGGCGGCGTCGCGCAGCACCGTGAGGATGGTGCCCTCCACCGGCTTGCGCACGGCCTGGAAGGCCACTTCCACGGCCTTGGCGAAGGCCGCGGCCACCGATTCGGTGTCGAAGGTCTCGAAGCCCTGACTGCCCTCGCACAGGCCGCGCAGGATCTGGGAGGTGATGACGCCGGAATTGCCGCGGGCGCCCATAAGCGCGCCGGTGGTGATGGCCTTGCGCACCTCGACCGCGCTGGCCCCGATGGGCAGGTTCGCCACGTTGCCCACCACGCTCTGGATGGTCAGCGACATGTTGGTGCCCGTGTCGCCGTCGGGCACGGGGAACACGTTCAGGCGATTGACCTCTTCCTTGCGCTCGTCAAGCGTCTTGGCGGCGGCGGCCACGGCGTTCAGAATGTTGTTGGAAGTGTAAGTAGACATAAGCGTTTGATGCTCCTTCAAGGGCGACGATGCGCGGACCCGTTCACGGGCCTCGCCGGCACCCGGCTCATAAGGGGGCTAGCGACGCACCTTGACGTCCATCACGTGCACGTCCACACCGGCGAGCGGCACGCGCGCATACTCCTTCAGCGCGAAACTGACCTGATCGATCAGGTTGCGCGATACCGTGGCGATATTCGTGCCGTACTCCACGATGATGTACAGATCCACGTGCACGCCCGTATCCAGGCTGTTCACCACCACGCCGCGGCGCAGACGGCTGGCGGGCAGGATCTTCGCGATACCGTCGGCGGCGTTCGGAGCGCACACGCCCACCACGCCGTAGCACTCCATGGCGGCGTTGCCGACCAAGTCGGCCAGCACGTCGTTGGCGACGTGCAGGTTGCCGGAAATCGTAGAACTCATGGGAGGTGTCCTTTCCTCTGAGTTTGTCGCATTCGCAAATCGGGAAAAGTATAGCGCAAGGAAGATGGCGGTGCGGTTACCCGCGGTTGACCGTCGGGCATATTCCACAAGTAGGACCGCCCCAAACGCAGAAAAGCCCGCGGTGCGGGCTTTTGAGCTTCAGTCTTCGCCACCCCGGGGGAACGGCGAATTTAGGCGCGCTCCACCTTGCCGGCCTTCATGCAGGAAGTGCACACATTGGCGCGGCGCACATGGCCCTTCGCATCGCGAATGGTGACCTTCTGGATGTTCGGGCGGAACATACGGTTGCTCACGCGATGGGAATGGCTGATGCTCCGACCAGCGACGGGGTGCTTACCGCAAACTTCGCAAACCTTGGACATTTCTTATCACTCCATTAATACCAATTACCACTGTCAATGACAAAAGCCTGCCTACTATAGCACAGGTCCTTCGTACCTTACAAGAACTATTTACGCGATTACCAGAAGACGCTTGCACGAGGGGCACACGCCGAGGGGTGCCTGGCTGCGCAGGTCGATGAGGCGGCCGCCGTCGATGGGCACCCGGCACACGCCGCAGCGGGTGCCGTCCAGCACGCCGATGGCCACGCCGCCCGAGCGCGCGACGATGCGGTCGTAGGTGCGGGCCAAATCGGGATCAAGCTTCGTCTCCATCTGGCCGCGCTGGGCCTCCAGCTTGGCGATGGCCAGCTTCAGGTCGCCCCCCTGCTTCTGAAACGAGTCGATGGCCTGCTGCTCCTTCACGGCGATCTCGTCGAGGGCCAGCGTGATCTGGTCCTCGATGTCCACCACTTTCTGAAGCTCGGCGGCCACACCGGCGCGTTCCTCGGCGATGGTGGCGCGGCGGCACACGATGCCGGCCAGCTCCTTGGTGCGGGCCTCCACGTTGCGGAAGTCGCCGTGGGCGGCGTCGATGGCCGCCTGCACGCCAGCCTCCTTCTTCGCGAGGGAGGCGTCCTCGTCGTCGATGCGGGCCAGCTTGCGGGATGTGGTCCGCTTTAGCTCGGCCACCTTCTCCTGCTGGGCGGCGATGGCGGTTTTCTTCTCGCGCACCGCCATGATGATGTTGCGCTGGGGCAGCTCGTCCAGCTGCTTGGTGAGGCGCTTGATCTCAAGATCGATGCGCTGCATTTCGAACAGGCTCTCGATGTCCTCGCGCGTAGCGTCCATGGCACCTCTCCTTCAGTCTGGTGTTCTTCCCTGATAATAATAGGCGAAAACCCGCGCCGCGGAAGCGCACGACGGAAAAAATCCTTTTTGTTCGGCGGCAACGGAAAAGAAGGGCGGCCCTCAGCCGCCCTTCCATCAGAGTTGGGAAACGCCCGCGCTACACGCGTACGGCCTCGGGATACCACCAGTTCTCGGACTGGTCGATGAGCACGATGGCATCGGCCGGCACGCCCGCCTTGTCCAGCGCCTCGGCGAGCACGGCCACCAGGGGCAGCTCGCTTCCGTCGTGGCCGAGCTCGATGACCGCAAGGCCGGCACGGGAAAGCTCCAGGGCCGCATGGTACTTCATCTCGCCGCAGACAACGACGTCCGCGCCGAGGGCCAGGGCCGCGGCGCCCGTGTCGGCCGCCGAGCCGGTGCAGGTAACGGCGCAGCGCAGCGGCGCATCCGGCGCGCCCCACACCCGCGGCGCACGGCCGAACACCGCCGTGCAGCGGGCCGCCAGCCGTCCGAGGGTCTCGGGAGCGCCGTCAACGGCCGGCACCTCGCATATCTGCCCGTAGCCCTTGCGGCGCGAGGAGGACAGCGGCTCGGCGAACTTCCCCGTGAACTTCAGGCCCAGCATGCCCGGCAGCACGCGGGCCGCCAGCGGACTCACGTCGAGGGCCGTGTGGAAGTCCATGAGCGCCACTTGATGGCGAATGGCGGCCCACACGACCGCACCCGCGCTGAGCGCCGGGCTGGGCTCGGGCGCGAAGGTGTCGGGCGCGGCCAGATAGGCCGGATGATGGGTGAGCAGCACGTTGGCACCGGCCTGGGCGGCCTCTTCGATGGCCTGCACCGTGGGATCCAGCGCCACGGCCACCTTGGTTACCGGCAGCCCGCGCTCCCCCACCAGAAGCCCCGTGCGATCCCAGCTTTCAGCGTCCTCGGCGGGAAATTCCTTCAGCAGCGCCTGCTCCAGCGCGCCGATGGTCAGAGAGAACGACTTCTTCGCCAGCTCGCTCGCCCCGCGGCGCGACAGCGCGTCCTTCTTCACCGGAGCGCCCGCGCGCTCCCCCTTGTTGAACAGACCCATATCGATCAGCTTCTTTCGATGCTCGTGCCGCCGCCGAACCGCGGCGGATCGTCTTTGCCTGTCGGCGCGCCTCCGACGGCTCTGCGGCCGCCGGCCGGGCACACCCTATTCGATGGTAATGCTTCGGCGGTCGCCTGTGGCTGTCGGAACGGTAACGCTTCTGTAGCCCGCCTCGTACATGAGGCGGTAGGCCCGCTCGATATCGCGGGCGACATTCGCCGGGTCGTGGGAATCGCAGCCCACGGTGCAGGGCACGCCCGCCCGGCAGAAGGCCGAAAGCAGCGCCGGAGCCGGGAACATCTCGGCGCAGGCGTAGTAGCCCCCCGACGTGTTCACCTCCACCATGCGCCCGCCCGCGCGGGCCGCCTCGGCCATGGCCTCGTAAAAGGGCGCGAGCGCGAAGGAGGGATAGTAGCCGAACTTCTTCGCCAGGTCGGGATGGCTCATGGCGTCGTAGGGCAGGCTCGCATCCGACGCCGCCGTACACCACAGCTCGCCGTAGCGCCGCCAGATGGCGTCGGGCGCGCCGGGCTCTTCCCAGCGGTCGCGCTGAGCCGGATCGTCGAAGGCCCAGCCGTCGATGAAGTGCACCGACAGAAGTCGGAAGCGGAAGGGGGCAAGCGCCGCCTCGTCGATGGCGCGGTCCTCCAAATCGCCCAGGTAGTCCATCTCGGTGCCGACGATGAACTCGATCTGCGGGTGCGCCGTGCGCGCCGCCTCGATCTCGGCCAGATAGCGCCCCACGTTCTCCTCGGTCATGGAGAGGTAGGCGTCCGGGTCGAAGACGCGCGACAGCGGGAAGTGCTCCGTGAAGGCGAGGGTGGAAAGCCCGGCCGCCGCCGCGGCATCGGCGTATTCCGCAACGGAGCCTGCGCCGTGGCCCGAGTACACGCAGTGGCAGTGGGTGTTCACCAGTTCCATGTTCGCTCCTACCAGTTCGCGACCTTCGCCGCCGCGGCGACGAAGGCGTCGATGTCCGACTCGGTGGTGTAACGGCCCATGGACACGCGCAGGGCGTTGTACACCGCATCGCCCGCGATGCCCATGGCGCGCAAGACGTGGCTCGGCTCCAGCGAGTGGCTGGAGCAGGCGCTGCCGCCAGCCACGCAGAAGCCCAGCTGGTCGAAGCGCAGCACCATAGTCTCGCTCTCCATGTCGTCGGCCAGCACGTGCACGATGTTGGGAAGGAAGTCGCGGCTTTGCGGCTCCACCTCCACCGTGGGCGTGAAACCCGCCTCGGCCAGGGCCGCGTACAGCTTGTCGCGCAGGGCCCGCAGACGCGCCGATTCGTCTTCAGCCGCGGCCACGGTGGCGGAAAGCGCCGCCGCGAAACCGACAATGCCCGCCACGTTCTGGGTGCCGCTGCGCCGGCCGCTCTCCTGGCCGCCGCCGAGCAGGTAGGGCGAAAACGGCGTGCGGGCCTTCAGGTACAGGGCGCCCACGCCCTTGGGGCCACCGATCTTGTGGGCCGAGAAGGAGGCGGCGTCCACCCCCAGCTCGCCCACGTTCAACGGAACCTTTCCCAAAGCCTGCACCGCGTCGGTGTGGAAGAGCGCGCCGGCCTTATGGGCAAGGGCGGACAGCTCGGCGATGGGCTGGATGGCGCCCACCTCAGAGTTCGCGGCCTGCACCGACACGAGCACGGTGTTCCCGTCCAGCACCTCTTCCAGCGCGCGGGTCTCCACGAAGCCCTGGCGGTTCGGGCGCAGGTACACCACCTCGATGCCGGCGCCTTCCAAACGCCGGCAGGGCGCGAGCACCGCATCGTGCTCGATGGCCGAGGTGATGACGCGCACCGGCGCATCGCCCCGCCCCGCGAGACGACGCTTCTGACAGGCCGCCTCCACCAGCCCGATGATGGCCGCATCATCGGCCTCGGTGGCGCCGGAGGTGAACACGATCTCGTCGGGGCGCCGCGCGCCCAGGGCGCCGGCCACCTGGCGCCGCGCGCCCTCCATGAGGTCGAAGGCACGGCGCCCGGCCCCGTACAGGGAGTTGGCGTTGGCGTTCACCGCCAGGTTCGCCGGCCCCGGCACCTGAAAGGGCTCCATGGCCAGGGACGCCTCTGGAGACAGGGGCGCGGTGGCCGCGTAGTCCAGGTACACGAAGGAGGACGCGGGCTCGGGCAGGCGCGCGTCCTCGGCATCGGGAGACCCCTCGGCCATGGCCACGTCGGCGGCGAGCTCCGCCGCCACGCGGTCCGAATCGCTCTGCAAGTTCGTCATAGCGTCGCCCCTCCCCTATGCGGCCAGCGCGGCCAGGCGCGCCTTGTCGGCGGCGGCGCGCACCTCGGCGATGGCGGCGGCCGGGTCCTCTGCCTTGAACACGGCGTTGCCGCACACGAGCACATCGGCGCCGGCGGCCGCCACAAGCGGCGCCGTGGCCGGCCCGATGCCGCCGTCTACCTGGATGAGCATGGCCTCGTTGCCGGCGGCACGGGCCATGGCGGCGGCCTCGGCCACGCGGGCCTCGGTGCCAACGATGTAGCTCTGGCCCGAGAAGCCCGGCTCCACCGACATGACGAGCGCCATATCCAGATCGGCGATGACCGGCGCGAGGGCCGCAACCGGCGTCTTGGGCTTCAAGGCAGCCGCAGCCAGGCATCCCGCCTCGTGGACCATCGCCACCGCGCGCTGAAGCTCGCCGTCGGCGAGTGCCTCCACGTGCACGTTCACCAGATCGGCGCCGGCATCGATGAACCAGGGAATCTGCACCAGGGGGTTGTCGATCATGAGGTGCACGTCGCACACCAGGTCGGTGGCGGGCGCCAGCTGCTTCAAGAGCGGCACGCCCATGGTGAGGTTGGGAACGAAATGGCCGTCCATCACGTCGATGTGGACGAAGTTCGCGCCCCCCTCCTCGATGACGGCGATGTCGGCGGCCAGGCGCATGAAGTCGGCCGACAGGATGGACGGGGCGATTTTCACCGGTTGGTACATAGGACGCATCCTCATCTCGCGAAGTTCCAGTGACGCTATTCTAGCGCACCGACGACCATGCCGCGGCGTATAATGGACACCAGCGGCAAACCTGCATCCGAGGACAAGGAGCACCCGTGCCCAGCGACGACGAGCGCACCTTCTACATCTACCCCACCGCATTCGGACCCGTCACCATCGGCGCGACAGGCGGAGCCGTCACCGATGTGGTGCTGGGCGAGACGACCCTCGGCGGCACACGGCGCCCCGCAGCCGTCACGAACCGCTGCGCCACCGAGATCATGGAATACCTGGCCGGCAAGCGCACGGCCTTCACCGTGGCCCGGGCGGCTGCCGGAACCCCCTTCCAGCGCGAGGTGTGGGAGGCCGTGACGCGCATTCCCTACGGGCAGACGCGTACGGCCCGCGACCTAGCCGCCGCCCTCGGCGCGCCCGATTCCTACCGCGCTGTGGGCACCGCCCTGCGTGCCTGCCCCACTCCCCTGCTCGTGCCCACCCACCGCGTCGTCACCGCCGCAGGCAAACCCGCCGACGCCGTAGCGACCGCCCTCCTGAACCTGGAGCAGCGGGTATCCCAGTAGCGGGCGCGGGGCGTCGGGGCGGTTGCCGCAGTTCTCTGAACACCATTATGAAAAAAGCGCCCCCGAAGGGGCGCCCATAAAAGCATGAGGCAGCGCAGCGCCTGAGCGAAGCGAACAGCGAAGCGGGTACTGCGGCAACCGCCCCGACGCCCCGCGCCCGCGGACAAGCAGATTAAGCAGCCGCCGCATCCTGAAGCGCGTCCAGCTTCGCCATGCACTCGTCCACCGAAGCGCCGCCCAGAAGATCGCGCACCACCAGGCACACGTTGCCCCACTGCTCCACGTCCATGCCGGCGTTCGTGGCCAGCACGTAGGTGTCAGCCTCCACCTTCTCGCTCAGGGGGCGCAAAGGCTCAACGCAGTCGACCTGCACGTTCATCGAAGGCGAGATGACGCGATTGGTCTCGGCGTACACCTTAAGCGCCTCGTCGGACAGAATGACATCCATCACGTCGAGCGCGCCTTGCAGGTTCTCGGCGCCGGCGGCCACCGAGTAGCCGGTCATGGACACCACGGGCATCTGCCCCTTCGCGCTGGGAAAGCCGATGACCTGCATATTGAAGCTCGGGTTGCCGTAGGCGGTGTCGGTGTTGGCGGCGCCCCAGTAGGCCATGACCATGGGCGTGTTGCCCGCCATGAAGTCGACACCCTCGCCCGCGCCCTCGAAGGCCTCGCTTACCAGGGCATTCTCGGCATTGATGTAGCCGGCATCCATCAGCTGCTTCAAAAACTCGAAGCCCGGACGCATGTAGTCGCTGTAGCGGGCCTCGCCGGCGTTCAGGGCGGCCACCTCGGCGGCCACATCGCCCCCGTTGTACATATCGGCGTAGGCCTGGGCGAACACGAAGGTCTCCAGCCACCAGCGATTGGCGCCCAGGGGCGTGTCGTAGCCCTTCTCCTTCAGCACGCGGCAGCACTCCAGGAACTCCTCGGGGGTGTTCGGCAGCTCCAGCTTACACTCGTCGAAGATGTCCTTGTTCACGAACAGGCCGTAAGCCACCACCTCCTGGGGAATGCCCACCAGCTTGCCGTCCACCGTGTTGGCCACCTTCACCACCTCGCGCAGGTTCTGCACGCAGGAAAGGCCCGACAGATCGGCCAGGCGCCCCTCCTTGCCCAGGGCCACCATGGCATCCGGGTTCATGAGGTACAGATCGTCCTGGTCGGCGCGCACGCGGTCGAGGCACACCTCGTCATAGGTCTTGTCCTGGTAGTCCTCGGCAGTGTAGGTGCGGTAGGCCAAGGTGACGCCCAGCTGCTCCTCGGCCATGGCGATGGTCAGATCGCTCGCGGTGCGGGCGGTGTTCTCGGCATCGGGGTTGGCCTTCTCCATGGGGCTGAAGAAGGTCACCGTGGCGGTGGCGTCGTCGCCGGTCTGGGCGGCGAGGTTTCTGGCCGGCTCGTCGCCGGCAGCGCAGGCAGTGAGGGCGCAAGCGGCCAGGGCCACGGCGCAGAGGGCGGCCACGCGGCGCGCCCGGGCTCCGAAAAAGCGTTTCATGAGAGTCCTTTCTCGACGTAGTGGTCCACGACCTTCTTCAGCTCGCCGATCTCCAGCGGCTTGGCCACATGGGCGTTCATGCCCGCAGCGAGGGCCGCCTTCTCGTCCTCGACGAAGGCATCGGCCGTCATGGCGATAATGGGAATAGAAAGCGCATCGTCGCGGGCAAGGGCCCGGATGGCGCGGGAGGCGGCATGGCCGTTCATCACCGGCATCTGCACGTCCATGAGGATGGCATCGAACTCGCCGGGGACGCAGCGCTCGAAGCGCTCCACCGCCAGCTGGCCGTTCTCCACGATCTCCACCGTGGCACCCTCCAACTCCAGAAGCTCGGTGAGGATGCCCGCGTTCAGGAAGTTGTCCTCGGCGGCCAGGAAGTGCTTGCCCTGAAGCACGGCATCGTAGGCAGCGGCCTCGTCCTCGCCGCCCACGCCCGTGATCTCCTCGATCTTGTGCTTCAGCGTGGAGACGAAGAATGGCTTGACGAGAATGCCTGCGCGCGGGGGCAGCGGCGCATCGGCGGCCGCGTCGAAGCTGTGGCCCAGCACGAAGACAAGGGGAACCTCCGCCTCGGAGCCCACCTCGCGTCGCAGAGCCACGCCCGCGGCCACAGCATCGGCATCAAGGGCGTCGCAGTTGAACAGCACCAGTTGGAAGCCGTCCGGCACTTCGGCCGCAACAGCGCGCGCCTCGGCCTCGTCGACCACCGTGTCCACGACCACGCCGGTGCCCTCCATCTGGGTGCGTGCCACCTCACGGCCCGCGGCCGTGGGATCCACCACCAGCATGCGCGCGATGCCCTGCTGGGACCAGAAGAAGCCCTGGGCCTGCTCGTCGGGGATGCGCAGCTCCAGATCGACTCGGAACAGCGACCCTTCCCCCTCCACGCTGTGGGCCTCGATGGTACCGCCCATCAACTCCACGAGGCTCTTGGTGATGGACATGCCGAGGCCGGTGCCCTGCACCTTGTTCGTGGTGCTGTTCTCGGCGCGGGTAAACGAGTCGAAGATGGTCTCGAGGAATTCCGGCGTCATGCCGTAGCCGTTGTCCTCCACCTCGATGCGGATGCGCTCCAGCTGGCTGGAGTGTTGGGGCAACCCGATGAAGCGCAGCCAGATGGAGCCTCCCTCGGGCGTGTACTTCACAGCGTTGGACAGAAGGTTGATGAGGATCTGGTTCAAGTGCGTCTCATCGCCGATGAGACGCTCGTGGCGCACGCCCTCCACCTCGGCGCGGAAGATCTGCCCCTTATCGGCGGCCATGGGGGCGATGATGGATTCCACCGCCGCCAGTGAGTCGCCCAGATCGAACTCCTCCAGGGTCAGCGTGGCCTTGCCGCTCTCGATCTTCGAGATGTCGAGCACATCGTTGATGAGATCGAGCAGATGGCGCCCCGAGGCCATGATCTTGCTGGCGCAGTCGCGCACCTTAGCCGGGTTGTCGGCCTCCTTCTCGATGATGGTGGTGAATCCCAGTACGGCGTTCATAGGCGTGCGGATGTCGTGGGACATGTTGGCCAGGAAGGCCGACTTCGACTCGTTGGCCACCTCGGCCGCCTTCAGCGCCCGGGTGAGCTGCTCGTTGTGCAGCGCCCGCTCGGCTTCCCGCGCACGCTGGATCTGCAGCTGCTTGCGCCGGTTCAGCGCATACACCACCACGCATAGCACAAAGGCCGCCGCAGTGATGCCGATAACGAGCCCGATGGCCACGTTCACCGCCTCGGCCTCCTGCTGGATGGCGGCCATGGGCACGTAGCCCACCAGGTAGGTGGTGCCGCCGTTGATGGACCACAGGTAGCACAGCGACTCGCGGCCCTTCACGTCGTGGGCGAACAGCACGCTCTCCTTCGAGGCGATGCCGTCGTTCACCAGCGCCAAGGTGGCCTCGTCCACCACGTTGTTGGCCCGGTAGAAGTCTTCCAAGTTCAGATGGCCCGCATCGCGCTCGCCCATGCCCTCGGGCTTCAGCACGAAGCGCTCGGTGGCCGCGTCCATCAGGTACAGCACCGCCTGCTGGTCGTAGAAGCCCTGGGGCAGCGACTGGTCGATGGCGTCGTACACGTACTCGCTGTACAGCGTGCCGACAGACGCCCCGTCGCGCGTGATGGGACAGGCGACGGTGTAGGCCCACGTGCCCCGGTCGTTCACATAGGATTGGGAGATGGGCAGGCCGAGCACGGTACCCCCCGCCGAGAAGTCGAGATCGGCGGGATTGAAGGGCTCGCCGTTGTTGGAAAGCCCCTCGGCCTGGCCGTTCAGCACCACCGACATCTTGGAGGTGGTCTCGTTGTTCCGCAGGTTCAGAACATAGGTGAGCGGATCGGGGGCCTGGCCGATCTCGTCGGCGATAAGCTGCTGGAACTCCGCCTCGCTGCGCATGATGGCCTCGACGGTGTTCTGCATGAGGTTCAGATTCTCGTTGAGGTTGCGGATGGCCGCATCGGACATGTCGTCGTAGGTTCTCTTCGCCACAGCGTACACCGACGTGCCCATGAGCGCGAAGATGAGCACGAAGGCGACGATCCACGAGGCGTAGGACCTTCTCTGGCGCGAACCTTCCACAATCACCTCCTTTGCGTTGATCTGATAACGTTACGGTATCAGAGCCGAAACATCAAGAGGCGAAACCCGCCATGAGGCCTGATAGCGGGCGAAATGCAGAACAAAAGGGAAAGGCCCTCCGGCAGGGGAACCGGAGGGCCTTTTGTCAGTACGCACGGAGGAGAAGGGGAAACGTGCGCATGGAATTGGTTTCCGCCGCGAGGGTTTTGAGAGAGAGGAGAGAGGAGGGTTCACGCAGGAGACGGTGCGACGGAAGCTCTGTGATAGTTTGTCAAGGCGCGAACGGCGAGGCTTAGGAATTGCTTGCCTTAAACCCTCTCCGTTCGGCTGATGACAACAATAAGGCCTCCCCGCCCCGGAAAAGGCGGGAAGGCCCTTTGGTTGCAACCATGTATGCGCTCCGTTTACCTGGTGAAACCTTATGGTGCAGGTGAACAATAGCATCCAATAGACTGTCCTCCGGCGCCGGGCCGCGGGAGCGAGAGGAGCAGGCCCGGGAGGGCGGCGGGGGCCCGCGCGCAGATTCCGCAGCGAACGGGACAGTCCAGTGGACTGTTCCGCCGAGCGAGGACTGCCCGAGCACGGCACCCCCGCCGCCCTCCCGGGCCGGAGGAGCAGAGGCTTGGAGGACTTAGTAGAACTCGCTCTTCAACGGGCGGTCGATCAGAGCGGCGGCGGCATCGCGGGGGTTCACGCCCTCCCACACCACGCTGCGCACCGTGTCGGTCAGGGGCAGCTCCACCCCGTAGCGCGCCTCCAGGGTGGCCAGCGTCTTGCAGGCGATGGCGCCTTCCACCACCATGTGCGTCTGGGCCGTGAAGTCGGCGAGCGCAAGCCCGCGGGCCACGTACTGCTCGCCGAAGCGCCGGTTGCGCGAGTGTTGCGACATGCAGGTGACCACCATGTCGCCGGCGCCGCCCAGGCCCATGCAGGTAATGGCCTCTCCGCCGGCAGCCACCACCATGCGGCTCATCTCGGCCAGGCCGCGGGTGATGAGCAGCGCCGCGGTGTTGTCGCCGAAGCCCATGCCGTAGGAGATGCCCACGGCGATGGCGATGACGTTCTTGAAGGCCGCGCACAGCTCCACGCCCACCGCGTCGTCCGACGTGTAGGTGCGGAAGAAGCGCGTGGCGAACAGGTCGCGGAAGAACAGGGCCGTGGCCTCGCTCGTGCTGGCCACCACGGCAGCCGAGGGCTTGCGGCAGATGACCTCCTCGGCGTGGGTGGGACCCGACAGCACCGCGAAGCGGTCCGGATTGCCCAGCTCGTCGGCAAAGGTGTCGATGGGCAGCAGACCCGTCTCCTCCTCCACGCCCTTCGAGCAGATGACGATGGGCGTGTCGGGCCCGATGAGCGCAGCCAGGTCGCGGGCCACGCCGCGCAGGGCCGCCGAGGGCGTCACGATGACCATGGCCTCGGCCCCCTCGCAAGCCTCGGCGTACACCGACGTGGCGCGGATGGCCGCAGGCAGGCGGTAGTCCGACAGGTAGCGCGGGTTGCGGTTCTCGGCGTTGATGGAGGCGGCCACCTCCGGCGTGCGCGCCCACAGCATCACCTCGTGCCCCGCCTCGGCCAGCACGAGCGCCAACGCCGTTCCCCAGCTTCCCGCTCCGATAACCGCTACGCGCATTCGCATTCCTTTCTCTTGGTTGAAACTCCGCGGGAGCGGAGCTACGCGATATTCTGATTCGCTCAGACAGTCCTCGCTTTGTGAAACAGGACGTTGAGTCCTGTTTCAGTCGCTGCGGAACTCGCTCGGTCAGAACACCCCGTATCTCCGCTTCACTCAACCATGGTTGAGCGTAGAGGACTTTCGGGTGGTGCTCACCAAGCGAGTTCCGCAGCGAACGGAAATGCCCAGTGGGCATTTCCGCCGAGCGAGGACTGTCTGAGCGACTGAGTACTACCCGGAAGCCCGATCTCGAGGAATCGCAACCTACTTTTTCTTACTGCCGATCTTGTTCTCGGTGCCGGTGCGCAGGCGACCGATGTTGGCGCGGTGGGCCCAGACGACCACGCAGGCGGTGGCCA
>NZ_JAYMFF010000006.1:0-97120 GCF_035989245.1 Adlercreutzia wanghongyangiae
CTGAGCGACTGAGTACTACCCGAAAGTCCGATCTCGAGGAATCGCAACCTACTTTTTCTTACTGCCGATCTTGTTCTCGGTGCCGGTGCGCAGGCGACCGATGTTGGCGCGGTGGGCCCAGACGACCACGCAGGCGGTGGCCAGGATGATCAGCCACGGCACCCACTGGCCCCCGTAGTAGTACAGACCGAGCAGCGGGCACACCACGGCGGCGGCGATGGAGCCCACCGACACACAGCGCGTGAGCGCGATGCCGGCGGCGAATACCGCGATCTCGACGAGGAAGCCCACGGGCCCGTAGACGAACAGAAGGCACGCGGCGGCCACGGCGATGCCCTTGCCGCCCTTGAACTTGAGCCACGGGCTGAAGATGTGGCCCAAGGTGCAGCCGGCGAAGGCCAGGACCATGGCAAGCGCCGCCGGGTTCACGCCCGCCGAGCCGAAGGCAGTCAGCAGCGCCTGGCCGTCGGCCGTGGTCGCGTCGACCTCCACACCGGCGATGGCCGGCACGAACACGTAGGCCGCCAGCGCTCCGGCGGCGATGCCCTTCCCGAAGTCGAGCACGAACACCGCCGCTCCTCCGGCCTTGCCCAGGGTGCGCATGGCGTTGGTGGTGCCGATGTTGCCGCTCCCCTCGTCGCGCAGATCCTTCTTGAAGGCCAGCTTCGACACGATGACGCCCCAGGGAATGGAGCCCAAGAGGAACGAGACGACGAAGGCAAGCGCCAGCCAACCGATAACCGCGGCCATGGGCTAGTCCTTCTTCTTGAACTTCAGGCGGATGGGCGTGCCCGTAAGCGGGAAGGTCTCGCGCATGCGGTTCTCCAGGTAGCGCTCGTAGTTGTCGTCCACCACGTCGGGGCGGTTCACGAAGAATGTGAAATGCGGCGGGCAGGTGCCGGTTTGCGTGAGGTACTTCATACGCAGGATGGCCTTGCCCTTCGATACCGTGTGCCCCGTCTCGCGGATACCGGCGAGCCAGGTGTTCAGCTGGTTGGTGGGGATGGTGCGGCTGTAGTTCTCGTACACCTCGTCGATGGCACCCCAGATGCGGTCGACGCGCTTGCCGGTGAGCGCCGAGATGGCCACCACCGGCGCGTAGCCCACGAACGTCATGCGGTCCTCGATGCGCTCGCGAATCTTCTCCTTGGCCTCGGGGCCCTCCACGATGTCCCACTTGTTCAGCACGATCACCATGGCACACCCACGCTCGGCGGCGTATCCCGCCACGCGCTGGTCCTCGTTGGTAAGGCCCAGGGTGCCGTCGATGACGAGCAGGGCCACATCGGCTCGGTCGATGGCACGCATGGCGCGCACGAAGCCGTAGTACTCCACGTCCTCGTCGATCTGGCTCTTGCGGCGCAGGCCAGCGGTGTCCACGATGCGGTACATCTGACCCTCGTGCTCCACCAGGGTGTCGATGGCGTCGCGGGTGGTGCCGGCCACATCGGACACGATGGAGCGGTCGTTGTTGGTGAGCTTGTTGGTGAGCGAGCTCTTTCCCGCATTCGGCCGGCCGATGATGGCCACGTTGATGGCCTGCACCTCTTCCTCGGGCTCGTACTCAACCTTGCGCAGCTCGGCCACCACCTCGTCCAGCAGGTCGCCCGTGCCGTTGCCGTGCTGGGCGCTCACCGGCCACGGGTCACCCAGACCTAAGGCGTAGAACTCCCACACCTCGTCCATGCGAGCCGGATTGTCCATTTTGTTCACCGCCAGGAACACCGGCTTGTTCGACTTCTGCAGGATGCGCGCCACTTCCTCGTCGTCGGTGTTGATGCCGGTCTTGCCGTCCACCAAAAAGATGATGACGTCGGCCTCGCGCGCGCCCTCGAAGGCCTGGGAGCGGATGGAGCCCTGGAAAGCGTCGTCGCCGCCCATCTCGATGCCGCCGGTGTCGATGAGCATGAACTCGACGCCGTTCCAGTCGGCCTTGTGGTAGCTGCGGTCGCGGGTGACGCCGCGCATCTCGTGCACGATGGCCTCGCCCGTTTGGGCGATGCGGTTGACCAACGTCGACTTGCCCACGTTCGGGCGGCCGACGATGGCGACAATAGGCAGTGCCATGATGGTTCCTCTTCTATTACGCGCGGCGGGGCGGCCGCGCTCGCGGGCCCTTGCGGGCTATGAAACGTCTTCGCGCTCGGCCAGCGCGATGATCTCGGGCAGGTAGTCGAGCGGGTTACAGGATACCACGTGAACGGGCGCTCCGACCGCGTTTTCGATATCCTGCACGGTCATGTCATCCAGCGTCACGCCGTTATCGTTCAAGATGACGCTCGGAATGAGGAACAGTTGGCCGCAGCTCTCCGCGTCGCGGGGGCGGGGCGGAGGCACGTGCTCAAGCAATGGCTCGCTCGGCGAAACAGTCCACTGGACTGTTTCGTTCGCTGCGCAACCTGCGCGCGAGCCCCCGCCCCGCCCTCGCGCAAGCGTGTCGCCCACTGTTTCAGATGCCGCGGAACTCGCTTGGTCAGAGCACCCCGCACCTGCCCCCTGCCCAACCTTCGTCGAGTGGCCCTCTTCCTCGCTGGGGGCGGGTTCCGTCCCTACCGCATTCCGAATGGCAGCGGCGATGTCGCAGGCGCACAGCAGGCCGGTGACGTTCACGTTGCCGCCGAAGTAGTCGTTGCGCACCGTGAGGGGCACCAGGCGACCGGCCAGGGGGCTCTCCTCGATCATGGCGTCCAGAAAGGGCTGCATGGCCTCTCCGATGATGTAGCGGGCCACGAGGTTGCGGGAGGCCAGCTCCTCGGCGGCGCGGGCGGCCAGGCCGCTCTCGCAGGCCTCGGCGAACTCGTCCACGTAGGAGCGCACGATGCCGATGCCGTCCTCGAACATGTCGTAGTCGCCGTAATCGCTCGCCGGCGGAATGCGCTCGGGGGTTTCCGCGCCGTAGGCGTTCACGTAGAACTCGTCGGCGGCGAAGACCCAGGGCGTCCCCCGCTCGGCGCGGGCGCGCTTCTGGAAGGGGGCGATCACCTCGATGACACCGCGGGCGGACTCGGGGCTCGTGAAACTCTCGTGCAGGGCCGTCTGGTGCTTGGTGAAGCCCAACGGTACGATGCCGATGCCGCTGATATTCGGGCGCGCCCAGGCCCATTCCAAGGTCTCGCGCAGGGCGTGGCCGTCGTTGACGCCCGGCATGAGCACGATCTGCGCATGGGCCTTGATGCCCGCAGCCAGCAGGCGCTCGAGGGCCGCCAGGCCGTGGTCGGCATGACGGCCGATTATGCGGCGGCGCAGATTCGGCTCGCTCGCGTGCAGGCTCACGCGCAAGGGGCTGATGTGCTGCTCGACGATACGGGCCTCGTCTTCCGGCTTCAGGTTCGTGAGCGTGACGAAGGTACCCGACAGAAAGCTCAGGCGGAAGTCGTCGTCGCGCAGCACGAGTGAGGGACGCACGCCCTCGGGCAGCTGGCGCATGAAGCAGAACACGCAGGCGTTGCGGCAGAGCTTCACCGCATCGAACAGCACGCCGTCGAACGCGAAGCCCCAGTCCTCCCCCGGCTCGCGCTCGAGCTCCACTTCCCCGGCCTCGCCGTCCAGATCGATGTAGCCCACGGCAATGACGTCGTCGGAGGCGAGCCAGCGCCAGTCGATGATGTCGCGCAGGGGATGCCCGTCCACGGTCGTGAGATAGCAGCCGGGCGCGAAGCCCGCGTCGTCGGCGGGGCTTTCCGGCTCCACGGCGATAATGCGCGCCACCGGGCCCTCCCAGGCCGCAGCCGCCGCATCGGCCGGCGTTGCCGGAGTCGCACAAAATTGCGGCGGCTCGGCGGCCGAGGCGGTTTCCTCGGGTTGGGAGGGGCGACTGAAGTCGCCCCCTACGGAATCGGTCACGGCGATTGACGCATGGGGGACGACGGAATCGGTCCCAGCGATTGACGCATGGGGGACGACGGAATCGGTCACGGCGATTGACGCATGGGGGACAAAACCCGTAGGGGGCGACTTCAGTCGCCCCTCTTCAGCCGCGTGCCTCGCAGCCTCGCGCTCAATATCTTTTCCGGGGTAGGTGGCCACCGTGCGTTCCTACAGCGTGCGCAGAAACGCCTCCACCGAGGCGATCTGGTTCTCGGGCGTGGATGCGCCGGCAGTAAGCCCCAAGCGCTTGCAACCCGCGAAGGCAGCAGCGTCCAGCTCGTCGGCGCTTTCGATATGGAAGGTGCGCGGGCACGCGTCGGCGCATACCTCGGCCAGCCGCGTGGTGTTCGACGAGTTGCGGCCGCCGATGACCACCATGGCATCCACGCCCGCGGCCAGCTCGGCGGCGGCCTCCTGACGCTGGCGCGTGGCCGAGCAGATGGTGTTCCTCACGATGGGATCGAGCCCCGCCTCGCGCAGGGCGCCCACCACAGCCTCCAGGTTCTCGCGGCGCTGGGTGGTCTGGGCCACCACGCCCACCGGGTCGTACAGGCCCGCGGGAATCTCGTCGGGACCGGCCACCACGTCCACCTTGCCGCCGGCCTGACGGGCCCAGGCGGTCAGGCCCTCCACCTCCGGATGCCCCGCCTCGCCGAGCACGATGACGCGGCAGCCTTCTCGCGCGAGCTCGGCGGCGGCCGCCTGGGCGCGGGACACATGCGGGCAGGTGGCGTCCACTACCGCGAAGCCACGCCCGCGCACGGCATCAAGCACCTCGGGCGTCACTCCGTGGGAGCGGATGACCACGGCCGGGGCGGCCGATACGCCCTCGACGGCGCCTTCCGCAGCGGCCTCCCACGCGATGTCGTCCACCGAGCCCACGGCCTCGGCGCCCCGGGCGGCCAGGTCGGCCACCACCTGCGGATTATGGATGAGCGGCCCCAGCGTGTAGGCGCGGTTTCCGCCCTCGATGACCTCGTCGGCCATATCGAGCGCCCGCTGCACCCCGTAGCACGCCCCGGCCCGCTTCGCGCGAATCACTTCCACGGCTACTCCTTCCCCGCCTTGGCGGCCTTAGCTGCGGCCTTGGCCTCCTTCTCGGCCCGGGCCTCGCGGGCGGCGGCTGCCAGCTCCTCGCTCGTGTGGCGTGGGATGGGATGCTCGGCGAACACCGGCGCGTAGTCGCGCGTCTCGGGGAACAGCGCGGCCATATCCACGTTCTCGGGGACCGTGTTGTAGAACAACGCGAAGCATTCGCGCATGGCGTACCAGGTGCAGGCCTCCACGCGCTCGTCCTTCGGCAAAAAGTCGAAGTCGCCGACGAGGATGGGATCGCCGTAGTCCACGGTCACCTTCGGCAAGCGCACGCCCCGGCCCTTCTGCTTGATGCGCTCAACCCCGCGCACGGTCATGGGCAAAATGGGCACCTTCGCCATGCGGGCGATCACCGACACGCCGGCGTGGATGGAGGGCACCCGGTCGGTCTTGCCGCGGCGCGTGCCCTCGGGCAAAATGCCCACGAGCTCGTCGTTTTTCAGCATGCGCACGGCGCGCTTGATGGAGGCCATGTCGGCCGTGTCGCGCTTCACGGGGAAGGCGCCCACCCGCGAGAGGATCTGGCCCAGAAGGCCGCCGGCGTTGTCGAAGAGCGAGTCGCGACCCATGAGGCGCACCCACTGCTTCGGACGCGCGGCCAGGTACATGAACACCACGTCGAAAAACGACGTGTGGTTGCAGATGACGAGCGCGCCGGTGGCATCCTGGAAGGCACGCAGCTTGTCGCGGTTGTCCACGCGGTAGCGGAACAGCAGCTTGCACAAACCGCCGATGACGATCCACGCCAGGTTGCCGAACCAATGGGGAATCTCATGGGAGCGGTCGCGGCCGCCCAGGTCCATGTCCCACATGTCGGAGTATTTCAAGAACATGCTTTTGGCCTTCCATTACGTGCGTTTGGTCTTTGCATCTCGCCGAGGTCGGACCATCGGGTAGCACTCAGTCGCTCAAACAGTCCTCGCTCGGCGAAACAGCCCACTGGGCTGTTTCGTTCGCTGCGGAACTCGCTTGGTGAGCACCACCCGATGCTCCTCTACGCATTGCCAAAGTTGAATCAGGAAGAACTACGAGCAAGTTCGCATATCTGCTCGATGACTTCCTCGATGTAGTGGCTCGTGGAATCGATCTGCACGGCATCGTCGGCCGCACGCAGCGGCGCGGTGGCGCGCGACGAGTCGGCCTCGTCACGGCGGCGCAGGTCGGCCAGCACCTCGTCGTAGTCGATGGAGCCGATACCGCGGTCCACATTCTGGCGCACGCGGCGATGGGCGCGCTCCTCGTCGGAAGCCGTGAGGAACACCTTCACGGCCGCATCCGGGAACACCACAGTGCCGATGTCGCGCCCCTCCACCACGTAGTTGCCGCCGTTGCCGATTCTCCGCTGCTGGTCGAGCAGGGCGGCGCGCACCGAGGGCGCGGCCGACACGGGGCTCACGGCGCGGTCGATCTCGGCAGTGCGAATGGCGTCGGTCACTTCCGCGTCCCCAATGAACACACGGCGCGGAACCGGATCGCCCGCCACATGGCCGAAGGCGATGTCGTAGCTGCGAGCCACCTCACCCAAGGCCGCGTCGTCATCCAGCGCGACGCCGTTTTGCAGCGCCTGCCAGGCGATAGCGCGGTACATAGCCCCCGTGTCCAGGCAGGAGAAGCCGAGCTCCTTGGCCACGGCCTTGGCCACGGTGGACTTGCCGGCCCCCGAGGGCCCGTCGATGGCAATGATCATTACTTCACCAGCTCCTTCAGATCGGCGAGGAAATCGGGGTAGCTCACGGCGACGCACGTGAAGTCGGTCACCGACACGGGCACGCGCCCGCAGGCGCCCACAAGCGCCCAGGTCATGGCCAGGCGATGGTCGCCATGGGAATTGAATACGAGGCCCTCGGGCACTGTAAGGTCCGGATTGCCCTCGATGAACAGGTCGTCGCCCTCTTCCCAGGCGTCCACCCCCAGCTGGGCCAGGCCCTCGATGATGGCGGCCAGACGATCGGATTCCTTCACGCGAAGCTCGCCCACCTCGTGGAACACCGTGATGCCGCGGGCATGGGCGGCCACAAGCGCCAGCACGGGAATCTCATCGATGACCGAGGCGATGTGCTGGGAGGGCACCTCGCAGCCGCGCAGGACGGGCGTGTACTGCACGCTCAGGGTGCCGCGGGGCTCCTTGCCCTCGGCACCGCGGTAGGACTCCTCGATGGAGGCGCCCATGCGCTCTAAGGTGCGCACGAACCCGATGCGGGCCGGGTTCAGCGACACGTTCTCGATACGCACCGCGCTGCCGGGAATGAGCAGCGCCGCAGCGGCGATGAAGGCGGCCGAGGAGGGATCGCCGGGCACCACCACGTCGGAGGCAAGCATTTCAGCGGGGCCTTCCACGCCGGCCACGCGGGTGCCAGCTGTGGTGGGCACGTTGAACTCGGGCAGCATGAGCTCGGTGTGGTTGCGCGAGGGCGCGGGCTCGGTCACCGTGGTGGTGCCGTCGGCGAAGGTGCCGGCCAGAAGCACCGCGGTCTTCAGCTGGGCCGAGGCCATGGGGCTCGCGTACTCGATGGGGCGCAGACGCCGCGTGCCGTGCACCGTGATGGGCAGCGTCTCGGGCGTCTCGGGCTCGAAGGAGGCGCCCATCTTCGCAAGCGGCGCCACGATGCGGCGCATGGGGCGCTTCTGCAGGCTGGCATCGCCAGTGATGGTAACGGAAATATCCCACGGCGCCACAATGCCCATGAGCAGGCGCGCCGTGGTGCCGGAGTTGCCGCAGTCGATGGGAGCGTCGGGCTGACGCGGGCCTTCCGCGCCCCAGCCGGTCACCGTGCCCGCCAGCGTGCCGTCGGCCTGCCGGCGCAAATCCACCGAGGCGCCCAGGGCCTCTACGGCGCGAATGGAGGCGCGCACGTCCTCAGAATCGAGCACCCCCTCCACATGGGAGGTGCCGGCGGCCATGGCGGAAAACAGCACCGCGCGGTGCGAGATGGACTTGTCGCCGGGCACATGGCAGGCGCCCGAGAGCGCGCCGCCCAGAGGCTCGATGACGGTGTAGGGAGGCAGGTTCTCAGTCGACATGAGCGTACTCCTTCGGCATAATCGGACTAAATGATACGGAGAAACCGGCGTTGATCAGCTGCAGGGACAGCTGCCCCACGTCGCCCTCGTCCGTTAGGATGAGCGACAGCACGGCGTTGCCCTCGCTGATGTGGTCGATGTCAATGGATTGTATATTGCACCCCACCGACGAGGCAATGGTGCACACCTCGGCCACCACGCCCGTGCGGTTCACCATGGGAATGCGCACCTCCAGAAGCTTCTCGGTGGAGGGCACCCAGGCCGCGGGAAGCGCCCGGCGCGCCTCGGCGGCCTCGGCGAGCAGGCGGGTGAAGGTGTCGCGGTCGCCGGCGGCGAGCGCGGCGGCGAACGACTCCAGAATGGCGGCCATCTCGGCCAGGCCCTCCCCCAGCGCCTCGGCGTTGTCGAAGGCGATGCCGCACCACAGCTTCGGGGACCCGGCGGCGATGCGCGTGGTGTCCTTGAAGCCGCCGGCCGCGAGCCGCATGATGGAACCGGTATCGTCGGCATGGGCGCTTGCCAGCTGCATGAGCGAGGAGGCCACCATATGGGGCACGTGGCTCACAATGGCCACGGCCGCGTCGTGCTCCTCGCGGTGCAGCGACACCACGCGAGCCTCCAGGCCGCGCACGAACTCGTGGAGGTGCTGGAAGTCCTCGGGAGCGGTGCGCTCGTCGGGACAGAGAATCCAGTTCGCGCCCTCGAACAGGTCGGTGCGGGCGCCGGCGATGCCGTTCTGCTCGGAGCCGGCCATGGGATGCCCCGGCACGTAGCGGGCCGGGGCCGGCAGCAGGGCTTCGGCCGCGGCCAGGATATGGCCCTTGGTGGAGATGGTGTCGGTGACCACGCCCGCGTAGCCCCAGTCGCGCAAACGGCCGAGATAGTCGTCCACCGCGGCCACGGGCGTGGCGATGACCACGAGCTCGCACTCGTCCTCCACGAAGGCACGGAAGGCGGGGTCGTCGGGGCCGCAGGCGACGGCGCACCAGCCGCGGTCTGCGGCCGTGGCGCAGGTGGCGGCGTCGGTATCCACCCCGAAGACGCGCACGTCGGGCATCTTGTCGGCAAGCGCCGCCGCCAGCGACGCCCCGATAAGCCCCAAGCCGATAACGGCCACGGAGGAGAAGGGCGCAGCAGCGCGGTCGGCAGCCACGGGATCGGCGCCCGCGGCCGCGCTCAGTTCAGCAGAATCAGTCATGGAAGTGCCGGTTCCTCAATCGATCAGGTACAAGTCGCACCCCATTGTATACGAACGCGCCCCTTCCCAGGCCCGAGCACCCGACAGCGGCGCATTTTCCGCACGTCTCTAGGCATCTGCCGCCAGATCATCGGACCAGAGAATCTCCCGATAGACGATACCGCGGGCGTCCAGCTCGTCGAAGAGTTGCTGCGGCGTGATAGCCTTCACAGAGGAGCGCTCGAAATCCTTCACATTGCGCGTGACGATGTAATCGGCCCCCGCCTTTTTAGCACATCGAGCGACGAGGCAGTCCTCGAAATCGTTCCACTTTTGAGCCAGAGCTGTCGACACATCTTCGGGCAAGACCCCTACAACTTGCAGAAACGACAGATCCTCCTCGATCATGCGCTGCGCCTCGCGACTGCCGAAATCCTTGCGCAGCAGGTAGAAGAGATCGGTGACCATGCTCGCCGAGATGAACGTGCGCGCTTCGCCAACGATACCGAGCAGGCAGGTGCGCCGCGAGAGCTCGTAGAACGGCTCGCGCCGACCGATGTGGTCCAGAACGATGTTGGTGTCAAGCATCAAGTCCATAGCGGCTCCTCAAACGCTCGTCCCGCAACTCGTCATCGGTAAGTGCGAGGGGCTTTTTCGTATGGCAGCGATCGAAGGCGGCGATGCGCCGAGCGATTTCCTCCTGCGACGAAGCATGCGCGTCGCCGAAAGGAAGCGCGTCATTGCGCACAGCGAAATCGAACAGTTCCCGCACGGCTTTCGAAGGCGTGGTGCCGAGCCGCTCCATAACGGCGGAACCCTGCGATTTGACAGCGGGATCCAGACGAACCGTAAGCACGGCGTCCATAGCTCCCTCCTTTCAGTATGACATGTCATACATTATAGCAGAGGTGCTCCTCCCGAACAATGCAGAACGCCTCGCGATGATCGGGAGAACCCGTTGGGAGAGGAGGTGCGCCGTTACTTCCCCACCGCGAACTTCCGCAGATCGACGCCCAACTCCTCGGCGCGCTCACACAGCTCGTGGCCGCCCATGGCATCCACCTCCCCCAGATCGGCCACGGCCGGCCACAGACCGCTCATCATGGCCGTGCCGTAGTAGTCGCGCAGATACTCGCGCAACGCATCAACGTCGATCGTTGCCATGGACACCTCCCGGAAAAAAATTCCACCCCACTTCTAAGACGCATCTTGAAGAGCGCCGCACCATTCGGCGAGCTGCCTATCACTCATGCGCAGACCCAGCTGCTCGGCCCCACCGGCAACGAACGCGTTCAAGTCCTCCAAGTACTCGCAGAAGTCGCCCGTATTCACCTTGCAAAGACCGTTGATGTATTCCATGAGCTTGCGGAAGCCGTACCAGAAGGCCTCGGTGTGGAAAGCGAAATTGTCATCGAGCATGCCGTAGAAGGGCTTCGCGTTGAACTCTTTCATGCGCTCGATGGCGCGGGCCGGGGCGTCACCGCCCTCGTCCTCCTCGAAGGTCACCGGAATATCCCGCCCATCTGGTTCTTCTCCCCCAAGACCGGAAAGCAGATCGGCGCGCCAGTCGTCGAGCCAGCCCATGGACCACCACGGGTCGTAGGAGCAACCCCCGAAGGCGCCGTCGGCAGCGAAGGCGGCAAACAGGCCGTGATCCTGTACCACGCGCTTGAACGTCTCGAACGAGATGCGCACCAGCGCGGAGAGCGCAGACAGCTCATCCGGCGAGTATTCGAACTCCAGCGTTGTGGAGCCATTGAAGGAGGGAAGCCCAGATAGATCGATGGAAGCACCCGCCACCTGCTGGGCATTGCGCGCCTCCTCCGCGGCGACGGCCCCGTCGAGCTCGTCCCCAAGGGAGCGCTTCTCATCCTCGAACTCGCTCTCGGAAACGAGCAGCCCGACGGCCCCGTCCTCGGTAATGGGGACAGCGGCGAAGGCACGGTCGAGCAGACGGTCCAAATCGGACGCCCCTCCCCCTTCTGTCGGAACACCACCCGAGACCGCCGCCCCCTCAGCAGCTCCCAGCGCCTCCTCCATAAGCGGCACGGGCGCTTCTCCCGCCCGCAGCGCAATGCGCGCGGCAATGGTCCCGGCGGCCTCGCGAAAGGCTGCGTCCACATCGAGTTTCGGGGCGAGGTTAAGGATGCGATCGGCCAAATCGAGCGTCTGCTCGAGACGCCCAAACAGCTGGTCGCGATCTTCCATGCGCAGAAACGCCCGATAGCGCTGGCGATAGTTAATGGCCTGAGGCATTCGGGGGTCGCGCGCGAGCTGTCCAAGGACATCCTGCTCGACATCTTGACACATGCATTCAACGGCCCGAGCAGCCCGCCAAGCGCGCCGCTCCCGCTCGCGCTGAGCCCGCGACTTCACCGCGTCGAGCACTGCCACCAGCTCGCGGGCGCGCTGCTGCCGAAGGTCCTGCTCTGCACAGGCCTCTCGAGCCGCCGCATCGCGCTCGACCAGCGCCTCCACCAGCGCCCCCGACTCTACTGCGCGCTCCACATGCTCGTTCTCAGCCATCATGCCCCCTTAAAGCTCCAAGGCCTTCTTGGCCGCGGACACCGCATCCCCGTCTGGATAGAAATCGGGGCTGACGGCACCGATCAGCTCCGAGGAAATGTCCTGTAGGTCGCGTATGGAGCTCATGGGCAGAAGGATGCGCCGCGCTCCGGCGTTGCGGGCCACACGCAGGATGTCTTCCAAATCGCGCAGGTCGCCCATGGTGCCCGACATGCGCAACACGCCCGGAATCACAAGCGCCGGGGCCACAGGTCGGTTCGCCGCCGCCGAGCACAGCCCGACGAACTCAGCCAAGGACACCTCGTCGGAAGGCCCCTTTCCCTGCAGATCATTGAAAAACAGCAGATAGTCCTTGACACCGATATGCATGCCCGGCGCCACGCGGGCCGCATTGTTTTCGAAATAGTTGAACGCCGCCTTGAAGGCCTCCTGCACCGCCCTGGAGCGGCCCAGCCCCTCGGTCTGCAATTTGAACTCACCGGCCACTGCCCGGTTCTCCAGCTTGTAGATAGCGCACTCGCCCGTGACCACCGAATGACCGATGGCAAACACGTGAC
Source organism: Adlercreutzia wanghongyangiae (assembly GCF_035989245.1). Classification (NCBI taxonomy): domain Bacteria; kingdom Bacillati; phylum Actinomycetota; class Coriobacteriia; order Eggerthellales; family Eggerthellaceae; genus Adlercreutzia; species Adlercreutzia wanghongyangiae. The sequence goes on from NZ_JAYMFF010000006.1 coordinate 12,244, forward strand.
CCGGCAGAAGGGGCGCATCGGGAACGAGCGAGTCGTCAGACTGCTCCGGAACCGGCACCACACGCACGTCGGCGGGATCGTCCGCGTCGTAGTAGCCCAGGGCCACATCGATGAATTCCACGCCAGCCATGATCTTCAGCTGTTCCTTCACGCGTCGCCGCCCCTCGATGGCGTACTCGAGAATCCAGCGCACGTCGTCTTTGGTCATCTCGCCGTCGGGAAACAGCAGCTTCGCCAGTCCGCTAAAGGTCTTGCGCACGGCTATCTCATCGCGCTTGTTGAAGTCGGAGTTCAACCGGAAGTAGCGGTCGATGAGATGCGTGAAGTCCTTACGGCGCATCTCCTTGCAAAATTCGCTCAAGCAGTCAGTAATCAGCCCGTAATGCTCCGTCAGCAGGTTCGAGCGCATCTTGGGAATCTCCCAACCGGGCAGGTAGTAGTGGATGCGATCGAAAAAGGCGCTATCGTCGTTGAACTCCGGAGGAAAGGGATCGAACAGATGCGTGGTCTTCAGCACGTTCTGCACCGAATCGTTGATGTTGCCCTCCATGACGATGGAGGCGTCAGCGTTGAGCGTATCGCGCCCGCGGGCGTAGCTACCCGAAGCCATGTAGTCCTTCATAATCTGGACGGCATTGGCGTCCTTGAAGTTCATGCCCGCCACCTCGTCGAAGGTAACGCAGTCCCAAAGCCCCACAAGCCCCAGCCGGCTCTCGCCGCGGGCATTCATGCGCCCGAACAGGTTCGCCGTGGTGGTCTGGCCGCCGGACAGCAGAATGGCATAGGGGGAAATCTCTTTGTAGATGTGCGATTTGCCCGTGCCGCGCGGCCCCAGTTCGCAAAGGTTGTAGTTGCGCTCGATAAGGGGCACCATGCGCTCGAGAAAGTGCATGCGCTCCTTCTCGGTTAGGGCCGTGGGCTCATAGCCGGCCGAGCGCAGCAGCAGCTCCTGCCATTGCTCGGTAGTGAAGTGCCGTCGCTGGTCGATCATCGAATCCAGATCGAGATTGGGCATCTGGATGGGATTCAGGCTAATCACGCTGAAGGGCGAATCCTGCGCCCCGCGGCTCTTCTCCTTCTTCTTAGGCGTCGGCTCGTCGAAGATGTCGGCGAAGTCATCGTCCACCGGATGGGTGTACTGAATGCGCATAATGCACCAAATGCCGCCTTGGAGGATTTTCGTGAACTGACGCACATACTCCGCAGGCATGACGAAAGGCTCGATGCGCAGGTTGGTGAAGGAGGCAACGTAGTTGTCGTTGCGTTCGTCCAAGCGCGCAGACACTTTGTCGATGACGGTGTAGGAGCCCAGTTCGCGTATCTTGGACTTGATGACCTCGGACTCATCGGGGCGCACGTAGTTGTTCAGGAGAATGCCCCGAATGCGCTCCAACCCCGCCTCCACCGCCACCGGATCGCTGGTGGAGCAATACATGCCGAGCAGGTATTCCAGCACGAAAGTAGGCACGTTGGCGCCGCGCTTCATGAGGGCCGTCAGGTCTTTGCGCACGATCTTGCCAGGGAAATGATCCACGGCCAGCCGATCCACCTCGTCGGTCTCGAAGAGACCATCGACCGCAGCAACGGCGGACACCTCGTCCATGGCCTCGTTGATGGAGTCGTCAGAGTCGCACGGCCCGTCACCGATTGCCTCGACGGAAGGCGCGACCGCGTCCCTATCACTTGCGGGCGCATCCGGCGCCTCGGCGATGGGATCGGCGAATACCGCGTCGTCGTCCCAGGCCTCGGCTGCCGAGTCGACCGACGACGATGGGGCAAAAAAGTTCTCTTCGTTCTCTCTCACCGTATCCTCCTAGAATCCGAAATCGTCCATCGGCGCGAAGGCGATATCCACCTGGTACTCCTCTTTCCAGGCCATCTCACCCGTATCCTGGTTGCGCGCCACCAGGTAGAAAGGCTCGCCGGGGCCGTAGGAGCGGCCCTCTCGCAGGGCGAAGCGCACCTCCACGATGCGGGCCCGCTCATCAGCGTCGGCCCGATCGGCCACCGCGCGGCGCACATCGCTCACGGGATTGCCCGAGCCATCCGTAAGCACTAACTCGTACGTAGCGGGGGCGACTTTTCCGCTCACCGGCTCGGGCTGGTACAGCCGTACGCCGAAGAGCATCGACGTGATGCGCCGGTTGGTGTCCAGCAACCTCACTTCGGCGGCCACGGCGTTGTCGATGTTCTTCGAACGAGAGCCGCCGTAACGAACGCGAAGCACAGGCACGCAGAGCTCCTGCAAACTGGCGCCCCCATGGGCATAGCGGCCCACGCCCCCCGGGCGGTTGATGCGCACGAAGCCGCGCGGCGCGAGCCCCACGAGCCCCTCTCCCCCCACGGGGTTCAGGGACACCCTCAGAAGCAGGTCGTCTGCCACCCCCGATGGAGCGACGACGTAGCGCTCGCCCACTGCGATGGCCTCATCCCGCAAACCTGCCTGAGAATATTTGTCAGTGGCAGGCGCCGCCTCGCGCGTGTACAGGAATCCATGGTCGGCCGTCACCACAATGCGCGTGGCCTTGAACTGATTGGTGGCGATGCGCACCAGCCCGCAGATGTCGTCGACGGCACGCTGGCACGCGCCGAACACATCGTGCTCAGTCGAGGCGTCCTCGCCGGTGGCGTCCACCGTGTTGTGGTAGAGGTAGATCACTTCCGCATCGCGGACGAGCTCGCGCTGTTCGGCCGACTTCATAGCCAGCACGTCCGCGGCCCGGAAAGCCCTCGAGGCCGGACGCCGCGCCTGCAGCACCGCCTGGCGCTGCTCGGTCGTCGCCGTGGGCGCACCGTCGGCCAACACCGCCAAACCCCGCGCCGCGTCCACCGACAGGGACCGGTGGGGCAGCAGCGCCGCCATGCCAAAGCTCGTGATGGAGGGGAAGGCGCCCTGCACGGCATCGACCGCGCACGACACCCGCTGGCTGCGCTCCAGCACGTCAGCCAGCTCGTGCGCCACCTCGTAGCGCAAGGCGTCGCTCACGATGACCACGACGCGCTTGGCGCCGGCCAGCTCGTTTTCCACCACCTCATCGTAGAAGCGATGCTGGCGGGCAACGCCTTCCACGTAACCCTCGCGATCCCAGTCGGCCTCAGCCGCGGTCGCCCAGCACTCGTTGGCGGAAACGAGGAACCCGTTGGCGTACTGCCGCTCCGCCCAATCGGACAGGGAGTCTGCCGCTTCAGAAAGATCGGGCGCGCCGTGGCGCGCGCAGCGGCGGTGCGCCTCGCAAAAACGGCGGTAGGCGCCGTCCATCTGCCACCAATCCGCAGCGTAGGCATTCCATGCGGCAGCCGCGGAAGACGCATGGTAGCCCTCGCCATGGGCACGCAGGAAGTCCTGCATGGCGCACGCCGCCTCCATCATATCGAAATAGCTGGCCAGATCGCCGTAGTCGGACAATCCGCGCCGCACGCCCGCGGCTTCGCGTACCTCGGCGCGCCGGTCGGCCCCCTGGGCGAGCGACGTCGCCAATTCGCGCACGATGGCATGGCCGACGGCGGGAAACACGTCGGAGGCGATAAAGGCTGCCGCCGGTGCAGCGGCGAAGCGCATCTCCAGGTTAAGATCGCCCTGCACGCGCTCGGCCGCCTCAGTCAAAACCGCCCGCTCTTCCTCGGAAGCCTCGGCCCAATCGTGCACAATGCCCAGGCAAAACTGGCTATGAGCCGCCGAGTATCGGCCCTCTAGCCCCACAAGCAGGTCCTCGGAAACCGTAGCCGCAAAGGCCGACAACAGCAGATGCTCCATCAGGGCTCGCCCGTCGCCAATATCCCCGCCGAACCCTGTGACCCTCTCCACGCAGCGCCGCATCGCCTCGGCGGCTCCATAACGCTCGAGGCGCTCGAGCATGCGCTCCGAGCACCCCTCATCTTCGGCCAAGACGGCCAGAGCATAGGCTCGCACGATGGCCTGGGCAGTCGGAGGGATCTTCCCCAATGCCGCGGCCAGCACACCCGCGCGCACATCGGTCGCGCTTTGGGCCTGCGGCATAACAGCCACAAAGGCCGCTACGCGATCTTTGGCCGCGAAAAAGGGGCGCAGCTCGGCAAGGGCGCCGCGCACCTCGGAGGTGTCGACGGCTCCCACCGTTTGCACGAGCAGCGACAGCCCATCGGCCTGAAAATGCTCAGCGTACAACTCCACGTCGGCGAACAGATCCCCCGTCAAATCGCTGCCGGCCCGACAGCGGTACAGGGCGAAATCGCTCTCGGTATCCTCGCGCGAGAGCATGCGCTTGGCCGAGAACAGCGAACCATCCTGAATCTTCAGGAACCGCAGGGGCCGCACTCCCTGATCAAATCGCCCAGCCTCGGCATCGGCCGTCAAGCCATCGAACGCTTCCTCGAATTCCCCATCCGCATCGTGCCAAATCACGATGCGCCGACGAGCCGCCCCGAAAAGCGGCTCAGCGAATCGCGCCAGAAAGCGCTCCCTCACATCAATTTCGGTCACAAACTTCTCCTCGTGCATTTCACGGTATCTCACCGCATCCCATCGTAGAAAGCGCCGCTAGTCGACGGTCGACCGCGCGTTTCTCTTCAAGATCTTGATAAGGGCTTTATTGCGATGCCGGATTTCCTCATACGCCCTCTTCGCTTCCTTGAGCTCGCCCTTCAACCGCTGCTTTTCCAGCGAGCATCGGCTCAGCTCATTCTCAAGACGCAATATCTCGGCACTCGCCTCGCTCATGATGGGATCGTCAGCCGCCTCGAGCAAATGGCGCTTTGCACATTCGCCGAATGCCTTCCTATCCGCCTTCTTCATGAGGGAGAATCGCATCTGGCTCCATGTGTAGAATCGCTTGGCTCGCGTATCGTCATCAGTGCCCGGCGCGCTTTCCTTGTACACCTGCACCAACCCTGATTCGAGAAGTTCGGGCAGGATAACCTTGCGAAGGGCCTTCGCGCCACCTTCAACATCGACAATCGAGCTGAGCTCGTCGACACTCACACCACCGCCAACCAAGCCGATAGCCTCGAAGACAGCTTTCTGGTCGCCCACAAGCATGGCTTCCCGGTCTGCGAGAGCCTGAAGTCGCAGGGCGCGCTCCGCCTCTTCCCGCTCAGCGCCCTCGTGCAGAAACTCCTCATGCGTGCAGACATCCTCGCGCGTCACTTCCCCGCACGGCGGCTCCTCGCACACGGCCGTCTCCTCACACACGGCCGCCTCCTCACACGATAGCTCGCACGCACCGGTCTCGACTTCGGATAACGCAATCTCTGGGCAGGCAGCCACCTCCAGCACCATCGGATTGTCCTGAGCGCCGAGCACAGGCTTATCCACCCCACCGAGATACCGATCGGCGTCAAAGTTGCGTGCCGCACCGAACATGATTTTGAACGGCTCTCCTCGCACCGATCTCAATATCTGGCGCCAATCCCACAGAAGGCGGGCTACCAAATTGAAGAACTGCGGTATGCCTATGGCAAGACGGGTATCGAAAACAACGCTGTAGGTATCATCCTTCACCGAGACAACCTGAAAAGCGGCGCCGCATGCGGCCAAATTCGCGAACGTGATGCCCGTCAGAGGGCCATCGGGTAAAGCCTGGCAAACACCTGGCGCAATGCGATCGCGCGGGACAACAAAGGCCCCATCTTCCTCCAACTGCCTCATAAAGGCGAGGAAATACTCCACGACCTCGTTAATATCGTCGAAATCGGTGGTGTAGTGATTCCAGAACGGCATGAGTTCATCGACCTGGGCTGCGTTAATCTGAATGCCCGTTATCTCGTGATGCTCTCCGTTCCAGACAATTTCCCCTTCGTTAAAAAACACCCAGTTGCCCGAAAGCAGCGTCAGCATGAGCGCCGGAAAATCAAGGGTCACCACGTTATCCGAGAAACTTTCAGTTTCATCGTCATCCCCGTCTCGACGGGCAGCGTTCTCCTCCTCCATCTCCTGACGTCGCGGGTTTTCCCCGCTGAACCAGCGCATAATTTCGTCGTGGATATCAAGCGGGCCTTCCCCTATCGGCCTCCCGTACTGCTGGATGTCGAGCACCTTCCCATGCTCGTTCTCGCCAATACTCAGAAAGAAGATAACGTACGAATCCACCATATCAAAGGGCCGAGGCGAATAAAGCGCGCCCTTGAACGATAAATTCCCGTGGTAAGCGAGCACCTTGAGAAACAGGATGACGTCGCTCAGGCCGCTCAAGGGCAAACCCGTCACTTCAACTCTCTCTGATATCTCGGTAAAAGGCAGGCTGTCCAAGTTGGTAAAATCCTCAAGAAAGGAATATTCCTCAGGATAAGGCTCACCCGCGTCAAGAAGCCTCTGGACCTTGGACAGAAAATTGCTGGCCGAGTTGAAAGCCTTTTCGTCCCCCTCAAACGTAAGGTCGAGAGTCTGAGCGAAAAGAACGTTGGGGTCGAAATCCATGATCCTATCCTTTCCCTTACTTGATCTTCGCCAGCACATCTTGGAACTTGGCGTAGTTCACCTTCACACCGTCATCCAGATCTATCTCGATCATCTGGTCGGCCAGATGGTGCACCTTCTCCTCGAAAGCAGTGGTCTCGTCCAGCTGGTCGCGCAGCTTCTTCAGCGATTTGCCGATGCGCGTCTTCTCGGCGCCCGATGCCTCATGCTCGGCGTCTTCCAGATGAGCGATCTGCGTGCGGTAGCGCTCCTGCTGCTCGTGCACGTAGTCGGTGCGCAGGCGCGCCAGCAGGTCGGGTCGGTAGCGGTGCATGTACACAAGCGCCTTGAAGCCGTTCTTCTTGCCGGAATCAAACAGCCAGTAGATGGGTCGCTTCTTGTAGGTTTGACAGTGGTCGCGGAAGAAATCCTTCACGAAGTAGTCGCGAATCACCTGGCGCGGGCTGCCCTTGCCGCCGAGCGCATCGGCCACATAGCGCAGGTTCTCCTCCAGCGTCTCGTCGCCGTAGGTCACGCGCACCCATTCCACGAAGTTGCCCACAATGTCGTCGTCGAAGTACTCGTCGTCGGTGATGGGCAGCACGTTGTCCGCATCGGGCGTGAAAGTGGGGTCGGGCACTTGGGCGAGGTAATCGTCCAGCGTGTCGCCCTGGTTCGCCAGAATGAGGCCGTCCTTGTCAAGCGAGTAGCGCCCGAGCATGCAACCCACGGCGTAACTGATAAGCGAGACGATCTCGTCGCGGCGGGTGCGCACGTACTTGTTACCCTTGAACGACTCGGGAATTTCCTCGGCCGTATCGAAGATGCGCGCCACCGAGACGTATTTGTCCTCCACCTCGATGGGCACCTCCCCCACCATGTTGTAAATCTCCGCGAAGATGCGGTTCAGCTCCTCTTCGTTGGCCTTCAGCTGGTCGAAGCGCGCATTAGCCTCAGCCTTCCAGGCCTCGTACTTGTCCGCAATGAGCGTAGCCACTAAGCGGCCCTCCTTTCTTTCAACGCACTGGCCATTCTCGATAACGCCACAGCATCATGTGAATTTTTACTTGCGCAAACATCTACCGCTGTGGTAAAAACAACGTGGTGGTTCTTTCGGGAACTACCTCCAAGAGCCGGGGGCAATCCCCCGGCATTTTTTATCGCAGGCCCCAGCATCCAGCATATTTGGCTCGATCTTTCAGCACACCCCTCACGCAGCTGACGGCCACGCCCATCGCGTAGCACTGTCGGAGGACGAACATGGGAGACCTTTCTGTATTCATAGATGAATCGGGGGACACGGGAAGCGTATCTCGCTACTATCTTGTGACCCTCGTAATGCATGATCAGCGCGATTCCGTTGAAATGCGCGACAAGGCCTACAGGACCCATCTCGCAAACAGCAACCTCCCCGATCTCCCTTTTCATTTTTCTCCGCTCATGAACGGCCATGGCTCTTATGCGGTCGAAAGCCTGGATGTCCGCAAAGCCCTGCTTGCCAAATTTCGAAGATTTGCAGAAGATCTCCCTTTCAAATACCGCACTTTCTCCTACGAAAAGAGTCACTTCGAATCTCCTGAAAGCCTCCAGGAGAAACTCTCCCAAGAATTGACGGGGTATTTGCAGATTAACCTGGCCTACTTTCAAACCTTTAGTCAGATTAAGATCTACTACGATAACGGGCAGAGCATTGTCACCCACGCCATCCGCCGGGCTTTCGTAAAGGCACTGGGAGACAAAGCCGTCATCTTTCGGCTGGTCGACCCGAAATCGTTTCGCCTCTTCCAGCTCGCCGATTACCTGTGCGGTCTTGAACTCGCAGCCCTTAAATACGACCAAAAGCAGCAAACCGCAACTGACGGTATTTTCTTCGGCGGAAGCACCGCATTCAAAAAGAACTACCTGAAGAAGATGCGCAAAAAGCGATTGGAATAAGCTGAAACGGAGATGCCGGCGATCAGGGCCGTGCCCGCAGCACGGGGTTCGCGCCCCGAAACAAAGCCTGACCGCAAGCGCTAGTTTACTTGCGGTCAGCAGAAACATAAACGGCGCTGCCCGCAACTTCGAACACGGGCATCCGCTGGCCGCTATTGTAGCAGTACGGAAATCCACACCGTAAGACAACACGCAAGAGCCGGAGCCCACGAAAATGCGGCCAAACTCTTCCTCGTTAGCCCTCAACCAATCGAAGCGAGCATTGGCCTCGGGCATCCAGGCTTCAGATTTGTCTAAGATTGGCACTAGCAAGATGATGATTCCTTTTCAATATTAATAGTATTGTTTATATAAATAACAAATTATCCTTTTCGTTTTGCAGAGCGGTAGAAAGCCGAGTTGCTCAGTGCCTGCCGCAGCCTTTCAGGACAACCGATAGCCTCAAGCGTTGTCTTTATTGCTTCCTGGGCAATTTCTTTTGGACTCAACCTTTTTGCCTGATCCAAAACTCTCTTTGACTCAACTTCTACCTTCGAGGCATTAATCAGCGATTCCATTAGTCTGGGCAAAGAATCGATATACCCTTCACGTATGCCAGCTAGGGCGTCAATTGAGACATAATTGGTGAAATCCAACGATGAGTGTTCGCCCATCGAGCGCTGAAGGATCAGTATTTCAATCTCGCCGCTATATCGCCATTTCAAACGAGCTTCAAGCTGTTTTTTGAGCCCGACAAAACACTGATCGCTATACCACCAGCTCCTTCCACACACGCTACATACCTCATATGCGTCCTCATACTCGTTGGAGAAGCAGCCTTCGCTAAAACCAGCTGCAAAAATAGAGCAAGCTTCGGCGGAATCGAAATGATAGTAATTAAACTTCTGTATAAGGCTATCAGCCATCTCGTCACTTGGCTTCACGAGCAGAAGAAGAATCGCACGTCTATCCCTCCGCCCCCTCAAGCTGCTTTCTATTCCATTTATATCAAAAATCGGGAACATGCGTCCTCCTACACCATTGAATGATGGGCAAAGCTCCAAGACGTCTCACGGGACTCCTGGTCAGCCATGGCGCTCCGCAAGCATACTTCGCAGCAACTTGAAGCAACAGGCAATTCTCCCGCCATAATTGGCAGCTTCGCCACATCACCAACTTGAAAAGAAATCGTTCCAGCCAAAATGGAAAGCAACTGTTCAGCGGAAGAGCTGTTTAAAAATGCCAATAAATCATTGATTTCCAACGTCTGAGGAAAAAGACTCATTCCGTTTACGTCGAATATGCTGCCCGGCGGTCTATACCTGAATGCCGCCCTACTTCCAGTTAAGCTCCAAGTAATCGAAGGAAGAAAGTAATACGATAGATTTTGTGGACGGGATTTTAGATTGCCGTATTTATCAATGTTATTCTTTATCGCCTCTCCATCATTTTCCCAGTTAACAATATAATCAAAGTTTCCAAACCATTTTCGGGCAGACCCTCCTTTGTTGTAGGGATACCACTTCATACCTGATTTGACCGCTTCTTCCGCCGAAGTGCAATTGAACAACTCTTTGGCTAGTGACACCTCCCACCAACAACGCATGAAACAATCGTTATTTCCTGTTGCGAGCCCTTGCCTAGGAACTGCAAAGCTGTGCAACGGCAACCCGTCTCTAAAAATTTGATGCGTTTTCTCGCTCGCCCAGTAGGCTATGGGGGTGCCGGGGATGGATTTGAAGGCGTCAGTGCTTCGGCGGTAGAACCAGCCGCAGGCTGGGTTGGCGATGGCCTCTCGGATGGATTCCTCTTTGGCAGTCTCTCCATCGAAGTCGACCAGGCGCAGATAGCTTGCGGGTGCATTGGCGGAGCTTCCGCCGAAAACCGTGGCCGTAGTGGCAACAACTTCACCGCCGATGGCATCGAACGCGCGTGTGCCCAGATGAGCCATGGAAGCGATGGATCGCTCCTTCAATATCTTCTCACGTAGAGCCTCGAAGCTACCGAGGAACATCCAGCTCTGCATGGTAACCATGGCGGAGTAACCGCAGGGCTTCGCAAGGGTGAAGCCGCGCTCGATGAAACAGGTGCACAGGTCACGCTTGCTGTCGGGATAGTGTTTCTTCGTCCAATTCGCAAGCCACTTGTCCATGTTTGAGGAGCCCATATAGGGTGGGTTCGCGATGACGGCATCGTAGGCCTCGATAAGAGGCTTGCAGTTGGCGAGCATCTGGGCGACGGCAGCGTGGGGGCGGTACGCCAGAAGGTCTCCGCCGGCCTCGCAGGCGTCCAGCTCGTCGTCGGCGCGCTTCAAGGCGGCAATGTCCTCGGGCTCGGGCACAAACAGACTGCCGCACTCTCCCATGTGGGCCATGGCATCTAGCAGCGCCGTGCGCTCGGCCAGATAGGGCACCTCTTCCAACTCGTCGGCATCTAGCTCAGCCGGACGCAGGCACACGATGTTCGCGCTCACCTTATCGGCACGGCGCAGGAAGCGGGAATCCCATTCGCAGGCGGTCATAGCCAAGGCGAACGAGGCCATCTGCGCGGCGCGCGGGTCAATCTCGCAGCCAGTCAAGTTGTTCTGCAAGACAAGACGCGGGATGTCGCGGCGCACATGCCCCGCCTCCTCGTACATGGCGGCCAACAGTCGGAAGGCGTAAACGAGAATATGGCCGGAGCCACAGGCGGGGTCGATGACCTTGAGGGATTCGGGGCTTGAGACGGGATGGGAGGGACGGCTGAAGCCGTCCCCTACGGGATCTCCCTGAGCGGAAACATCTGAGGAATCTTCCACACCCAAATCGTCGGGAATGTAGTAGGGCATCTGCTCAACCAGGCGACTCTCGGGACGCGACTGCACCCACAAGCGTCCAAGTGAATTCTCGGTCAGGTAGCGGACGATCCAATCGGGGGTGAACAGCTGGGTGGCCGGCGCGATGGCGCCCGCATCGGCCTTCTTGCCCTTCTTGAAGCTGGCGAACACCTCGTCCTTACGCTCGCTCACGTAGTACTGGTACATCCAGCCGACGATTTCCACACCCTCGCGCCAGTCCTCTTCGGGAATATCGTCCACCAAGCGCTGCACGACGCTGCCCTGGCGCAGCAGCCCCTCGGGCAGCAGCAACTCCATGGCGGCACCTACCGGCTCGAACACATCGGGCAGGCAGGCCGCCAACTCGCGACACTGGGCAAGGAACAGGCAGCGGAACAGCGCCTCGTCGTCGGAGGCCTGCAGAAGCTCGCTTACCTGGGCTGTATCGAGCCCCTCGATGGGCACATCCAGCGCCTCGCGCAGCACCTGCGGCGCGAAGGAGCCGTCGGCGGCCGACAGCATGCGCACATGGCTCGGCAGCCGATCGCTCAGCTCCATGAAGCGAATGGCAATAAGACGGTTGAACCAGGTGTAGGCGGCTTGGTCAACGAGGCTCTTGTAGGCCTCCTCGTACCCAGGGGCGTCAGCAACCCCCAACCGGCGAATGAGGTCGGCGCGCTGGCGGCGCTCGTCAACCGACAGGGGACGCCCCTCGATAGCGTCGGCGCTTGCCGGGTCGTAGCCGTCCTCGCGAATGCCGTAGCGGCGCGCCTGCAGGGCCACCTGGGCCATCAGCTCGCGGCGAGCCCAGATGCAGAAGTTCTTGATGGCGGTATCTTGCACGGTAACCCCTTCCTTAGCGCACGCTGATGGAATCGTTGTCGGCCAAGGCTTCGGCGAGCTTCTTGCGGATGGACTCCACATAGGCATCGATGTCGGCCTCGGAGGTGAGGCGCGTGGCCCGGCACAGATCACGCCGCTCGATGGTCTTGGTGCGCGGGCGGCGAGGCTCGGGATGAGAGGCATCCTTGGGTTGGGAGGAACGGCCGAAGTCGCCCCCTCCGGAGGAGCCTGAGGAGGGAGTTCCCGGAACGGGCTTCTTTACCGTCACGTCATCCTGCTTGCGAACGCGCATCGCCTCCTCGCGGGCGGCGGCTTCGCGAGCTTCCTCTATGGCGCGATCGATGGAGGCGAGCTTGCTGTTGCGCCAGACATCCAGCTGAGTGGCGAAAGCATCCAGCTGCGATCGGGTATCGACGGCAAGGGTCTGGCTCTTCTTCGAGGCCAGCTCCCGCTCGATGGCGTCCATAAAGCCGGCGGGCAAATCGGCATTGGCGGCATAGTCGCAGATCTCAGCCATGGTCGCCTCCATGGTGTCCAGCAAGTCCGACCGACCCACGCGCACCACCTCGTCATGGGCACGGCGCACGGCATCGCCCAAGGCGGGCAGCTCGCTCACGCGGCTGTAGGGCGTGCTATTGCCCAGAATGGCCGCCATCTCCTCCAGGGCCCGCTGCGCCTCGGCGGAGTCGATGAGGTAGACGCCCTCCCCCGCCATGGCCTCGCGCAGTTTGACGGCGTCATCGAACAGGCGCTGCTGGTTCGGGAAGAATCCCAACACCGGCTCGGCATCCTCCGACCAGTCGAGCAGGTCGTCCTCGGCATCGGTGAACGCCTTCAGGAAGGCCACCTCGTCGGCCTGGCTCTTCAAAATCTCGCTGGCCAGATGCAGGCCCCGCTCCACAGCAGCTCGGCCCGGATACTCGCGCCGCTCGTACTCGTTGGTGAGCAGATTGCGCGTGCGCTCGTGCTGCCCTTCCAAGTACTCACGCACCGCGCGAGTAAGACCATCGATGTCGTCGGGCACGGCGGAGGTGCCGGGCAACTCGCGCAGCAAGGCGCGGGCACGGCTCATAAGCGCGTTGGAGGGCAGCTCGCGCTTCTTGATCTCCAGGCTATCGGCGCCCTTGCCCGCCAGGTTCTCGGCGATGCGCTTGCGCTCGGCCGGCTCCTGCGGGTTCAGCACCTTCCCGGCAACGCGCGCCTGGGCCCGTCCCTCGGAAAGCAGACGTGCCACCACGGCCGCCACGTCGGCCTCGCGCCAGCCGAAGGGCCTGCCGCCGAACTTGCGCTGCAGCTCGCCCATGGTCGTGTTCACATGCAAGCGGTTTTGGTTCTCCAGGAACTTCTCCACCTCTTCCACGGCAAGCGCATTGGCGCCATCGGTGCCCGCAAGCGCTCCCTGGGCCGTTCCAGTCAGCACGGCAATGACATCCGCCGCCCCGCCGGCCGGCTCCGTGACGTAGCCGGCCTTGGTGAACACCGAGCTCACCAGCTCGTCCAAAGCTCCGTCGAGCGTGGCCTTCACCGAGCGGCCGCCCAGCGTGCGGCGGTCTACCACGCGTCCGTTCACGGCCACCCGCGCCTCGGCCACGGCCTCTTCCAAGTACTGCTGGGCCTCCTTCTTGTTACGGGCGGCCTCGGCCTGCTTGCCTTTTATGATGTCCTGCCTACTGGCCGGCAACGCAGGCACGTTCTGGGTATTCACGTACTTCTTGATACGGGCGGCGTTCAGCAACGCCTCGTAGTAGCGGTCATCGCCCTCGGGAAGCACCACAAGCGCCTGGTCGGTTGACCTCAGCGCCAGAGTGCCGTCATCGGCCTGGGAAAGCTCGGGCCAGCCCACCGTGACGATGTTCAGCTTCATGCCGCCCTGGGCCGCGCCGTGGATGGTGTCGTCCACATAGCGGTCGAAGGGGAAATCGTTGGCGCCCTTGCGATACTTGCGCGAGGTGTACAGGCTGTCGAAGATAAGGCGCTTAATCTCCTCGGTGATGGCAGCGCCATCTACGTTGGTGGCAGAAATCTCGCGCGCCACGTCCTGCTCCTCGTCGGTGAGGAAGTGATAGGCATCCCCGTTGCGGGCCACGTAGTTCTCGTACACCAAACGGTCGAGCGAGCTCTTCACCATATCGCGCAGCACGACTTTATCCACGGCCATGTCGTCCACCATGAGAATGGCTATGTTGCCCACCGTGGGCTTGATATCCTTGATGTAGCGGATGAGATAGAGGGTTTTCAGCACTTCCACATCGGCGGGCACCAGCCCCGCATCGCCCTCGGCAGCCCGGGCGGCCCGTTCGATCACCTGGCGAATGCCATGCTCGAGGAAGGTAGCAATGGTATCGTAGAAGCGCCACAGGGGCACGAGCGCCGTGTTCGACGCGTCCTGCACCTTCTGAGCCGCCTCTTGGAAGCCCGAGAGCATGCTGCGCTCGCCACCTGAGAGGTGCTTGCCGGAATTGCCGTGCTTGCGAATCTCGGCCAGCACGCTCGGCATGATCTTGAACTGGTAATCGGCAAAGGGATAGGTTTCCACGAAGTCAGCCGGACCCGTATAACCACGCAGGTCGGACTGGCTCTCCTCGAAGGTGAACAGGTTCTTCAGCACGGCGGACTGCTCGTCGTACTCAGCGGAAAGCAGAGCGCGGGCGGCGTCGGTTTTCTCCAGCACGCGGCGCTTGATTACCTCGTCGACGCTGGAGGACGACAGCGAGAGCCGCGTGTTGAAGCGGCCCTGAATCTTCGAGAAGTCGTTGCCGGCCACCTTGGTGACCTCATCGATGGCCTCTTGGCTCGTGACCATAACCCACACCCGGCCCGCGCTCTTGGCGCCCAGCTCCTCCACGAGGGTCTGCAGGTTCAGCATGAGGTTCACGTCGCTGCCGATGAACTGGCCCACCTCGTCCACCATGAACAGCAGGCGGAACTCGCCGCCGCATTCTTCGGCGCGCCGCGCCGCGTAAGACGCGATCTCGTCGGTGAGGCGGTCGGGCGAGATAGCCGCCGTCTCGGTGCCGTCGAACCAGTGCTGGGCAGCCTCGCGGCTCATGCCGAGCACCTCCTGCATCACTTCGACAACATCGTCCTCGAAGAGCAGGTAGTTCGATCGATCCTCCAGCCAGTCTCCTCCGCTCACACGGGCGAAGGCGGCGCGGAACGCCTCGGTTTTGCCCCGCGAGTCCACGAACTGCTCCAGGCGCGCCAGCTTCAAGTCCTCCCCGTAAAAGCCCATGTTCTCGTAGAACACGCGGGCAAAGGCCAGAAGCAGCGCCGTCTTCGCCTCAGCCCCACCCTTCCAGTGGCCGCCCTTGGCGTCGATGTTGAACAGAATGGACTCGGTAGGCACCTCAGCGGCGCGGCGCATGCGCGAGTACACCATGGGGTCGGCAATCTTCCCGTCGAAGTAATCAATAGCGGGAACACCACCCACCTCGCGGTTGGCGAGCAGGTAGCTGAGCATCTTCAGGAAGTGCGATTTACCGCTGCCGAAGAAGCCGGAGATCCACACGCCCACTTTGTCCGTAGGCACGTCGATGGCGCGATCGTAAGCCTCGAAGAAATCGGCGAAGTGGCGCTGCAGCTCGTTGGTAACCACGTACTCGGAAAGCTCCTGCACAATGGAGGCCTCGTCGTCCTGGGCCACTTTGATGACGCCATTGATGGAGCGGTTGATGTCTTTGGCAAACAAGTTCTTGATCTGCACGGGCTTACTTCCTTCCTCAATGTTCCCCATAGGTTTTAAGCGCCCCTAGACCAAGCTGAAGGCGCGGTAGTAGTTGCCGTCTTCCAGCCCGCGGTTTCCCGCGCCCGCGAACAGGCGCATAGACGCGCCGTCGTAGCAGCCGGGATAGGCCACCACCAGTGGAATGTCGGCAAACAGATGCTGGATGTTGTCGAGCAGGGCATGGGTGCGCAAAAGCGGATACACCTCGCCCACCCCCGTGATGAGCAGGACATCGCCCAGCTCGTGGGGGCCGTAGTCGAGCGCCTTTGCGAAGGCATCGGTGGAGGCGGTCTTGCGCAGCTGGTCGAGCAGCGCCGCGGTGCCCCGCTTGGCCTCCATACGCGGAATAGCGTCGCTCACGCGGCGCTCATCGCAGATGCCGAGCAAAAGATCGTAGAGATTGCGCTCCACCAAACGGCAAGGCAGCACGCCCGCCTCGCTCTCGCGAGAAAGGCGGCCGACAAGATCGCGGACCTCAAGCTCCAAGGCCGGGTCGTAGCAGAACAGATAGATGCCCACCTCGTTGCCGAGCCCGCGGTTCGCGAGGAAATCGGGGTCGGCCAGGCGGGATCGCAGAACGGCCTCGCGCTGGGCAAGCTCGCTGCGGGCCTGATCAAGAGCGGATGCGGCAGGGGCCATAGGCTACAGCACCTCCATCACATTGAAGGCGGGCAGCCACTGCTGATCGCCGTTGCGGTATATAGCGTCTTCAAGATAAGAATCTATTACGAAGGGCAGCAGTTCCTCGCTGCGCGGTGCGGGCACGTACCCCGCCTCGTACAGCGTCTCCACCAGCACGCCGCCGATGCGCCGCACCGTGCTCTCGCTCCACGGAGCGGCCTCAGCGTGATCGGCCTGGTAGCGTGTGAGGAATCCGTTGATATCGGCACGAGTGATGGAGTAGTCAAGCGTGCGGAAACGCAGGGCTATCTCCTCGTTCATGAATGCGGCCATAAGCGGGTAGACGCGCATCATGGCGTACAGGTTGATCTGCGCCGAGCGCTCCTTCGGGCCGCGAGCCGCCAGGCCCACCAGCCTCTCGTCGTTAAGCGATTCCAGGCGCAGCAGCATCGTGCGGGCGACGCGGGCGGCCTCGCGCGTCGTGGGATACTGGAAGATGTTGTCGTCGACGGCGCAGCGGACGATCTCGTCGTCGGGAACGCCGTCAAAACGAAGGCTGGCGACAATGCGCAACTCGCGCAACATGAAGTGCTCCCGCGAAAGCGA
This sequence comes from Adlercreutzia wanghongyangiae, assembly GCF_035989245.1. Classification (NCBI taxonomy): domain Bacteria; kingdom Bacillati; phylum Actinomycetota; class Coriobacteriia; order Eggerthellales; family Eggerthellaceae; genus Adlercreutzia; species Adlercreutzia wanghongyangiae. The sequence continues at coordinate 29,137 of NZ_JAYMFF010000006.1, forward strand.
CCCGTCCTTGCGCTTGCCATCCCGAGCCGTCATGCAATCCCCCTCGCCAGGCGCCTTCTCCTCCCAAGGGGATTCTGGCGGTGGATTTCAGAAAAAAGCTGCAAGGCAAGGTGTGCGGCAAAAACAACTTCGCTGAAACGGCATAATGCCACAAAATCGCAGGTGGAAGCCCTTTTCCTTATACGACCGATGTGGATGGCAATGCTCTGATGGTGGACCGCGAAGACGGCCGCCAGGCACAAGAAAAAGTGTCGGCCGACACTTTGCGCTAACTCATGCAGCGGGAAATGCTCAGAAACGAGCACCCCCCCCCGCAGCATAGACTCGGGGACAGGCACGATGCTCCTTAATGACAGCGCGTTCACGCAGAGTGAAGCGCGATTCTCTCTCTTAGCGATAGTACCATAAAACCGGCGAGCCCCGCCCCCTACTCGTGCAGGCGGCTCTCGGCGATGCCGGCGTCGATAGCGGCGTTGCAGTCGGCGTCGATGCGGGCGGCGCACTCCTCGGGGGTGAGCTTGCCCATGAGCAAGTCGTGAATGCAGGGGTAGAACACGTCGCGCACGGCCAAAGTGTCCGGGTTGCTGCCCGTGAAATCCACCACGTTCGAGACGTTGGCGCGGAACAGGTCGTAGCAGAGGATCTCGTTGCCGTAGCGCTCGGCCACCCGCTTCGACGCGGGCATCGCCCCGGCCGCGTAGCTGAGCCAGCGGTCGCTTCCGTACACGAAGGAGACGAAATCGCGGGCCACCTGCAACTTGGCCGCGTCTCCGTTGTCGAACACCTCGAAGCCCGAGATGAACGTGGTGGCGCACCCGTCGGCATCGGGCCCGGGGAAGTTCACGAGCCCCACCGCATCGCCGTAGCGGCCGATGGAGGCGTTGTTCACCATGTAGATGGTCAGCTGTCCCGCGCGGAACAGGCTGGAGCAGTCCTCGATCTCCAGGTTCTCGGCATGGGGCGGGAACCACCCGCGGCCCACGCCCTCCTGAATCCACCGCAGGGCCGCCACGCCCTCAGGCGCAGACAGGGCGAAGTGCCCGCTCTCGTCGAAGAAGCTCGATCCCGCGCTGCGCAGCAGCGTCATGATGTGGGTGTCGCCCTGGGAGCTGGCAGCGTACATCATCATGGGGAAAGTGCCCTGGGGCAGCTTGGCGGCCAGGGTGTCCAGAATATGCGTCCACTCCTCCAGCGACCACGCGGTGATCTCGCCCTCGGCGATGAAGTCGCCGAGCCCCGCTTGACGGAAGAGCTCCTTGTTGTAGGCGAGCACGTTCTGGCGCGCCAGGTACGGCATGAGGAACACGCGGCCGTCCACGGTGCTCATCTCCCACAGGTAGTCGGACACATCGGCGCGCACATCGGGTGTGGCCACGTCGTCGAGAGGCACCACGCGGCCGGTGTGGATGTAGGTGGAGATGTTGAAGTAATCGCCGTAGAGCACATCGGGCGCCTTGGGCGTGTCGAAGGTGCCCCGCACGGCGGCATCGTACTGGTTCTGCTCGAAGACGACGACCTCCACCTCGACGGGGCACGCCTCGTAGGTGGCGGCGAAATCGTCGGCCATGGCCTGGATGACCGTCTCCACCTGCGTGATGCTGTCGTCGAACACCACGCTGTGGCCCGTACGCGGCACCTTCACCACAAGGTGCACGGCATCGGTTGCCGGCGCGCAGCCGGGAGCCGCCAGGACGCAGGCAGCCAGCGCCGTGGCGGCGCAGAAGCCGCGGCGCGAAAGCGGGCGACCCAAGGCGTGGGCGGGAGCGCCCACGTGCAGAGAGCGGGCGAGCGTCACGAGGCGCCTCCCTTCCGGATATCGTTCAGCTTCTGCAGCATGAGGCCCACGTTCAGGGGCTTCGGCAAGAAGTCGTCCATGCCGGCATCCAGAGCGCGGGCGCGGTCCTCGGCGAAAGTAGAGGCCGTGCACGCGAAGATGCGCACCGCCTTCGCGTCGGGACGCGGCAGGTCGCGGATGGCGCGGGCCGCCGCGTAGCCGTCCATCACCGGCATCTGCGCGTCCATGAAGATGGCGGCGAAATGCCCTTCGGACGACTCGTCGAAACACGCCACGGCCTCCTCGCCGTTGCCGGCCACGGTGACCGAGAAGCCCTCCTCGGTCAGGATGCTCGCGATGATGTCGGCGTTCAGCTCGTTGTCCTCGGCTACGAGGATCTGAAGCGGGGCAGCCGGGGCGGCGTCGGCGGGAGCGGCGGGGAGGTCCTTCGACTCCGCGCCTTCGGCGCTGCGCTCGGGATGGGGCGCTTCGGCATCGTCGGCGGCATCCGGAGCGGTCGTGCCCGACCCCCCGGCGCCCGGCCGGCCCGCATCCTCGCCCGAGGCCGTCCCCTCGCCCGAGGCCACCCCCTCCCCTTCCGCATCCACCGTGTCAGAGGCCACGGGCAGCGTAAGTTTCACCGTGAAGCGCGAGCCGACCCCCAGCTCGCTTTCCACCGCAATGGTGCCGCCCATCTGCTTCACCAGCAGGTAGCAGATGGACATGCCGAGCCCGGTGCCTTTCTGGGACTCGCTGTTGCTGTTGCGCTCCTGGGCGAACACGTCGAAGATGCGCTGCTGGAACTCCGGCGTCATGCCGCAGCCCGTGTCCTCCACAGTCACCGTGAGCCGGGCCGCCTGGGCGCCGGCCGGCTCCTGCACGGCATGCAGGCCGATAACGCCGCCCTCGGGCGTGAACTTCACGGCGTTCGACAAGATGTTCACGAGCACCTGGCTGACGCGCACCCCGTCGCCCAAAAGCAGCGCGGATCCCACGTTCTCGCAGCTCAGATCGAAGCGAATGCCGCGCTCGGCCATGGGCTCACGCTGCATATCGCAGACGTTCTCGATGAGCGCGGCCGCATCGAAGGGCTCGTTCGTGAGCTCCACCTTGCCGGCCTGCAGCTTCGACACATCCAAGATGTCGTTCACCAGCGACAGCAGATACTGGGCCGCGGTGCCCAGCTTCCCCACGTAGGCGCCCATGGCCTCGCGGTCGTCCATATGGCGCTCCATCAGGTGGTGCAGGCCGATGATGCCGTTTAAGGGCGTGCGTATCTCGTGGCTCATGTTCGAGAGGAACTCCGTGCGCGCGGCCACCTCGGCCCGGGCGCGCAGCGAGCGGCGCACCGAGCGGAGCAGGATGGCCACCATGATGGCCACCACCACGAGCAGCGAGCAGAGCATGCCCACGGTCATGGCGATGAAGGGGGCGAAGCGCTGATCGAACACGTCGGTGGGCACGGTCATGATGAACGACCAGCTGGTGCCCTCCACCGGCGCGAAGGACATGACGAGCCGCTGGCCCTCGGCCGTGGTGCAGTTGATGACGAAGCTCTTGCCCTCGGAGATGTTGCGGCGGACGTCCTCGATGGTCACGCCGCCCTCGATGGTGCCGGCCTCCAAGGTGTCGTAGAAGTTGTCCTCGCCGGCCAGGTCGGTGGCAGGGCTCGCGTTCACGATGTAGTAGCCCTTGTCGTTCACCACGCTGGAGACGCCCTGGTCGTGGAAGCTCTCGATGATGAGCTGGTTGGAAATGGCCGACAGATCGCTGCGGCCGAGCAGCGCCACGAAGGTATGGTCGCCGAGGCGGAAATCGTCAAGGGGAACGCCGTAGATGAGCGATTCCTTCGTGGTTTCCAGACGACCCACCTCGTCGTCGTAGAGCATGACGAAGGGCTCGCCGCTGTCGGCCAGAAGCTCGTCGTAGGCGTGCGCGTCGGGCTCCATCACCAGGTACGAGCTGCTGTAGAGCGTGCCCGCGTCGTCCATGAGGTACAGCGCGTTGAAGAGGTTGGAGGCGGCCGCCTCCAGGTTCAGCTGCTCCTGGGCCTCGTGCACGTCGGCCGCATCGTACACTTCCAGATGCTTGACCACCGCGCCCAGGCGCCCGTAGGTATCGTCGAGCGAGCCCTCGATGGTCTCCACGTCGTGACGGGATATCTCGTCCACCGTGGACATGAGGTTCTCGCTCACCGTGGCCGACAGCTGCACGAGGTACAGGCACACCGCGCCCGCGATCAGCAGCGCCGATACCACGACGATGACGATATACCTTCCGCGGCCCACGGCTCTCCTCTTCACCAGTGTTACACCTTATCAACGACAGTGTAACACCGAACCGCGGACGAAAGCCGAACTTGTTATCTGCTGATGGGAAGCGGAAAACGATCGCACCTGCCCGCAGGCTCGCCCAAGGCGCCCCCGCGGGCAGGTGCGATCGATCGGCAGCTAGTAGGCGGCCTCGATGGCCTTGATGGCGGCATAGAAGCGCTCGTTTGCCGGCGTGGGCACCCCGTGCTCGCGACCGAGGCGGTTGATGGTGCCGCTGAACAACTCCACTTCGGTAGGCCGGCGCGCCAGCACATCCTGGCGCAGCGAGGGCAGCCCCTCCGGGTTCAGATGGTCGATAATATCGAGCCAGTAGGCCACGTCGTCGTCGGTGAGCCCCACGCCCACGGCCCGGGCCACCGCGGCCACCTCGCTCATAGCCGCTATCATGGCCTCGCGCGCCTCGCCCGGGGCGTGAATGCCGCTAAAACAGCAGTCGTACACGGCGCAAGCCTGGTTCACGCCCACATTGCAGATGAGCTTGCCCCACAGCTGGTGCTGGATGTCATCGGGCACGATGAAGGGCTGGTCGATAGCGGTCAGCCACGCCGTCACCCGTGCGAGGTTCTCCTGCTGCGCCGCATCCGAAACGTCGTGCACGCCCAGGGCCATCACGCCCACGCAGCCGGCCGTCACCGTGGCGCCCACCTTCCGCGAGTCCATCTGCTGGGCCACGCACAGAAGCACGCGATCCCACCCGAAGCGCTGGCTCAGCACCTCTTCGCTCGTCACGCCGTTGAGCACCGAGATAACGGCGGTGTCGGGGCCCACGAGCGGGGCGGACTGCTCCATGGCCTCGGCCAGGGCGCCGTACTTCACCGCGAAGAGCACCACGTCGAAGGGCTTCTCGGCCGCCCGGGCCGCCGCCTCGTCGTAGGTGAGATAGGTGGCCTGAATGACCTCCCCGTTGAACACCGTGGGCTCGGCACGGTAGGTAGCCGTGCGCGCCTCGTCGGCCACGACGAACACACCCTCGGCGCCCATGGCGCGCCCAAAGCAGCCCGCGTACATGGCCCCCAGCGACCCGAACCCCACAATGGCAACTGTTTCAATGGGCTTCATAAGAGCCTCCTACATATCTTCCAAACGCCCGTGCTTCTCGTAGCGCGTGACGCGAGTGATATGGTTGTCGTCATCCACGAACACCACGCGCGGCGCGTTCTCGGGCGCGGCGAACTCTTCGGGCGTCATGCTGGCATAGGCCATGATGATCACCTTGTGACCCGGCTCCACGCAGTGGGCGGCGGCACCGTTCACGCAGATCATGCCGCTGCCCGGCTCGCCGGCGATCACATAGGTCTCGAAGCGGTTGCCGTTGTCGATGTCCACCACCTGCACCCGCTCGTATTCCAGAATGCCGGCGGCCTCGGCCAGCGCAGTGTCGATGGTGATGGAGCCCACGTAGTCGAGCTCGGCCTGCACCACGCGGGCACGGTGGATCTTCCCTTTCAGCACGTTCAGCAGCACGGCCTACTCCCCTTCCTCGTACAGGAAATTGTCGATGAGGCGCGTCGTGCCGATATAGACTGCCAGGGCCGCAAGCGCGCTCTCGCCGATGCGGTCGGTCGGCTGCATGGTGGCGCCGTCCACCACCTCCACGTAGTCGATGCGCGCGGCCGGCTCGGCTTCGATGATGCCGGTCATGAGCGCCTTCACGACCGCTGCATCGCGCTCGCCGCCGCGCACGGCCTCTTCGCCAGCGCGAATCGCCCGCGACAGTACCAGGGCCGCCTGGCGCTCCTCAGGGCTCAGGTAGACGTTGCGCGAGCTTTTCGCCAGGCCGTCGTCCTCACGCACGATGGGACAGCCGACCACCTTCACGTTCATGTTCAGGTCGGCCACCATGCGCTTGATGATAGCCAGCTGCTGGGCATCCTTCTGGCCGAAGAACGCGCGGTCGGGCTGCACGATGTTGAACAGCTTCGTCACCACGGTGCACACGCCGCGGAAGTGCCCCGGACGCGATGCCCCGCAGAGCGCGTCGGTGAGCGTCTCCATTACCACGTAAGTGTTGTAGGCCGGCCCGTACATCTCCTCCACCGAGGGATGGAACACCGCGTCCACCCCGTGGCGCTCGCAGATGGCCGCATCGCGCTCGATATCGCGCGGGTAGGCGTCGTAGTCCTCGTCGGGACCGAACTGGATGGGGTTCACGAACACCGACGCCACCACCTTGTCGCAGGCGGCGCGGGCGGCGTCCATCAGGCTCTCGTGGCCCTCGTGCAGCGACCCCATGGTAGGCACGAGCCCCACCGTGAGCCCCTCGGATTTCCACGCGGCCACCTGGGCCTTCATGGCCTCAACCGTTTCGATGATCTGCATGGCGCGCCTCCCCTACAGGTTCTCAAGCACGCCCTCGGGCGCGGCGTAGGTGTGCTCAGGCGCGGGGAAGGAACCGTCCTTCACGGCGGTATCGTAGGCGCGATAGGCCTCGCGCATCACGTCGCCCACCTCGGCGAAACGGCGCACGAACTTCGGCGTGAAGTCGTGGAACATGCCGAGCATGTCCTGGTTCACGAGCACCTGGCCGTCGCAGCCGGCACCGGCCCCGATGCCGATGGTGGGGATGGTCAGCTCGGACGACACGCGCTCGGCCAGCTCGGCGGGAATGGCCTCGAGCACCACGGCGAAAGCGCCGGCCTCTTCCACCGCATGGGCGTCTTCCAGAAGCTTGCGGGCCGAATCGGCGGTCTTGCCCTGCACCTTGAACCCGCCCAGGGCGTTGATGCCCTGAGGCGTGAGGCCGATGTGGGCGCACACGGGAATCTGGCAGTCGACGATGGCGCGAATGCAGTCGGCCACTTCCACGCCGCCTTCCAGCTTCACGGCGTTGGCGCGGGCCTCTTTCATCAGGCGGCCGGCGTTCACCACGGCATCGTAGACGCTCGTCTGGTAGGACATGAAGGGCATGTCCACGACGACGAGCGCGTTCTTCGTGCCGCGCGCCACCGCCGCGCCATGATGGATCATGTCCTCCATGGTAACCGACACGGTGTCGCCCAGGCCCAGCATCACGTTGCCGAGCGAATCGCCGACGAGGATGGAGTCGATGCCCGCCTCGTCCACCAACCGCGCGGTGGTGTAGTCGTAGGCCGTGATCATCGAGATCTTCTCGCCCTTTTGCTTCATGGACAGGAATGTGGAAACCGTAACGCTCATGAGCGCCTCCTTTGCGATCCTGCCGCCCGAGGCCTTGTCCCCGGTGCAGCGGTATCCTTCTCTGGCGCGTATTATAGCCGCCGCATCCACGGGCGCAAGGGCAAAAACCCGAGGGGTTCGATCAGAATTGCCGATACGGACGCAACCGCGACCTATGGAACCAGAAGGGCGCTAGGAAGCCAGTTTTTTCAGGGCTGCCACCTCGGCCTCGGTCAGCAGGCGCGCATCTCCGCGGGGCAAATCGCCTACTTCCAGTGGACCGAAGGCCTCGCGGTGCAGGGCGATCACCGGATGCCCCACCGCCTCCAGCATACGGCGCACCTGGCGCTTGCGGCCCTCGCACAGGCGCACTTCCACATAGCTGCCCGACGCTTCCAACGCGCCCCGCGAACGCTTGCCGCCATGGCGCTGAAGGCGCCCGCTCGCCCCCTCGCCCGATCCGATGAGGCACCGCGCGCGCCGGGCCTCCTCGCCCGCGAGCACCCGCGCGCCGGCCGGCAGCGTCGGCCCGTCGTCCAGCACGATGCCCTCGCGCAGACGACGCAGGTCGTATTCGTTCAAGCGCCCCTCCACGAGGGCCAGGTACGTCTTCTCCACATGGCGGCGCGGGTGCAGAAGCCCATAGCCCAGCTCGCCGTCGGTGGTGAACAGCAGAAGGCCCGTGGTGTCGGAATCCAGCCGGCCCACAGGGAAGAGCGCCGGGTACGCGGCCAGCTCGGAGGCCATGAGGGCGGCAGCCGTGGGACGCCCCTGAGGGTCGCTCATGGTGGTCACGTAGCCGGCGGGCTTGTGCAGCATGAAGGTGGCGCCCTCCTCGGGCAGCGCTACGGGCGCGCCGTCCACGGCCACTACGTCTGTATCAGGGTCCACCTTCGCGCCCATCTCGGTCACGACGGCCCCGTTCACGGCCACGCGTCCCGCGGCGATGAGCTCCTCCGAGTGCCGCCGCGAGGCCACCCCGGCCCGCGCCAGGAACTTCTGCAGGCGCATGCTACTCATCGTCGGTTTCGAAGGTGAGGGAGTTGAAGTCGATCTTGTCCACCACGCCGAGCGTAGAGGCGATGGCCTCGGCGAACATGGCCTCGGCCTTGGCATCGCGCCCTGCAGCGGCCTCGCGAGGCGCATCGGCGGCCGCAACGGCTCCGTCAACCTCCCCCGCCGCCTCGGCCTGCTCGGCCAGGGCCGCGGTCAGCGTTTCGGCGGCTGCGTCCAACCCCGCGTACATCTCCTCGTCGAACAGCATCGCCTCGCCGTCGGCGGCCGCCTCGTCCTCGCCCAGCAGCGCCCGGGCCATGCCGCGGGCCTGCTCGTCGCTCACGGCCACATCCTCGCGCGTGGCGCTCAGCCGCTCGGTGATCAGCCGGCGCGTCTCGTCATCGGGGGCGAAGTCGGCCAGGTCGGGCAGATCGGCCGGGCTGCGCAGGCCGAACTTCTCAAGGAAGGCGCGCGTGGTGCCGTACAGGGTGGGATTACCCGGCGTGTCGGCCGCGCCTACCTCGCGCACCAGACCCTTCTCCACCAGCGAGCTTAAGGGGCTGTCGGAATTCACACCGCGCACCGAGGCCACGCCGGCGCGGGTGACGGGCTGCGTGTAGGCCACGATGGCCAGCGTCTCCATAGCCGCCGCCGACAGCTTGCGCGTGTCCCACGACAGCACGTACTTCTCGATCAGCTCGTGGTAGGCCGGATGCGTGAACAGGCGCCAACCACCGGCCACCTCGCGCAGTTGGATGCCCGCGCCGTCGCGCTCCAGCTTGTCGCGCAGCCCGACAAGGGCCGCCTCAACCTGAGCCGGCTCGCATTCCAGCATCTCGGCCAACGCGATGGTGCCCACCGGCTCGTCGGTCACGAACAGCATGGCCTCAACCGCTCCCGGAAGCTGGCTTTCCTGCAATCCCTCGAACATCTCTTCCCTATCTCTTATCTCGCCCCGCGCGGCAGCCGCGTGGCCGCTATTGCTCGCCCACCGAGGTGAGCGCGTCGTCGCCTTCCAAATTCAGCTCGCCGGAGCCCTCGATGTAGTCGATGGCAATATCGCCGAAGGCCTCGTCCTGCACCAGGCGCACCATCACGCGCTTGTACAGCTCCAAAATGGCCAGGAACGTGACCACCACCACTTCCTTAGGCGTGTCGCTGCCCACCAGATCGGAGAACCGCAAGTGCTTGCGATTGCGGATGCGCTGGTGGATGGCGCGCACATGCACTTCCACGGGAATGGGCTTCGCGGCGATGTGCTCGCTTTCCAGCAGGAACACCTCGCGCCGTGCCAAGGCCTGGGCCGCCCGATAGGCCAGCACGTCCACCGTCACGCCCGCCAGGAAGTCGGGCATCAGCCCCAGGAAATCGGCATCGGGGCCGAAGGGGCGGGGGTGCTGCCGGCCCTCGGCGACAAACCGGCTGTGCAGCGCCGCGGCGGCGTTCTTGAACTTCTTGTAGTCCATCAGGCGCTCGACCAGGATGTCGCGGGCCTCCGACGGCGCGAGCTCCGCGAACTCGTCGTCCAGCTCGTCGCGCTCGCGCGGGATGAGGCTTTGGGCCTTGATCTCCAGCAGCGTGGACGCCACCAGCAGAAAGTCGCTCGCCACATCCAAGTCGAGGTTGTCCATGCGCGACACCTCTTCCAGGTACTGATCGGCAATCTCGGTGATGGAGATGGCGCCGATATCCACCTTCTGGCGGCTGACCAGGTACAGCAGAAGATCGAAGGGGCCCTCGAAGCTGTCGATGCGAACCTTGTAGGACATAACGCGCCCAGCCTAGTAGATGGGGAACGGGAACATCAGGTTGGCCAAGTTCCCCGCCGTCAGCCCCAGGTACCACGAGAACGGGTTGAAGTGGAACAGATAGGGGAACAGCACGATAACGATCATGAACACGGGGAAGGCGTACTGCTGGATGCGATAGTACTTCGGCAGGTACTTCGCCGGCAGCAAAATGGCGAAGATGGACGAGCCGTCCAGCGGCGGGATGGGCAGCAGGTTGAAGAACATCAGGAACAGATTCACCAGGGCGAACGTGGGCAAAAACATCAAGTAGAAGTAGGCGAACAGCTCGTTGTCGATAAGACCGCCCAGCGCCGGCGCGTACAGCGCCCATGCCACCACCGCGGCCACCGCGGCCATGGCCAGATTGGCCGCCGGACCCGCCAGGCCCACGATGACGTCGTCGCGGCGCGGGTTCTTGAAGTAGCGCGGGTTGTAGGGCACGGGCTTCGCGTAGCCGAACACGGGCATGCCCATGAACATGAGCATGGCCGGCAAGAGCACCGTGCCGAAGGGATCGATGTGCTTCAGCGGGTTCAACGACAGGCGCCCGCGGCTTTTCGCCGTGGGGTCGCCCAGCTTGTAGGCCGCGAAGCCGTGGGCCACCTCGTGCAGTACGAGGGCCGGAATGAAGCTGAGCACCGAGCAGATAATGTAAGGAATGCTAACCATAATTTCAGTAGTGTATCCCAAGCCGCGCCCGCTGAATGCGCCGCAGGCCCAAACCCACAGAAACCGCCGACGAGGGGCGAACGGCGCGCCCCGCTTCCCCGGCCTACACCAGCCCGGGGAAGCCCTGCTGGCGCAGGGCCTCGTAGGCGGCGAGGGCCACGGTGTTGGACACGTTGAGGGAATCCAGCCCCGCACGCATGGGAACGCGCACGCACGCGTCGGCGAAGCGCTCGATGATGGCCGGGTCGAGCCCGCGGCTCTCGCGGCCGAACAGCAGGAAGGCATCGGGGCCGTAGGCCACATCCGCATAGCTGTGCGCGGCAGCCCCGGTGAACAAGTGCAGCTCGTCTTCCCCGTGGGCCTCCAGAAATGCCTCCACGCAGGGCCAGCGCACGATGTCCACATCGTTCCAATAGTTGCACCCGGCCCTCTTCAGGTTCTTCTCCGTGGGCCTGAAACCCATGGGCTCCACCAGGTGCAGACGGCTACCCGTGCACGCGCACGTCCGCGCGACATTCCCCGCGTTCTGGGGAATCTCAGGTTCAACAAGAACGATGTTCAGCATTACAACCCTTTCGTAGTTGGTAGAGCAGGTTCGAGATACGGGGTGCCCTGACCGAGCGAGCTCCGCAGCGAGCGGCAAAGCAGGGTTCGGCCATCGGGTGTTCTGACCGAGCGAGTTCCGCAGCGACTGCGACAGTCCAGTGGACTGTCGCACAAAGCGAGGACTGTCTGAGCGAATCAGAATATCCGGTGGCCGAACCCGGAGGGCGACGAGGCATACCCTGTAGCCCGACTCCGAGGAGCCACCAGTTACCCCTGCTCCTGCTGACGGGCCATTTCCGCCTCCAGCTCCTCGGTGAGCGCGAACCACTCCTCCTCAGCCGCAGCCAGGCGCTGCTTCAGTTTGGCGTGCTCGGCGATGGCGTCGGAGGAGGCGTCCTCGTTCACGTAGAAATCGGGGTCGGCCATCAGCGCCAAAAGCTCCTCCATACGGGCGTTGTCGCGCTCCATCTGCTCGTCCAGCTGGGCGATGCGCTTGCGGTGGTTCTTCAGCGCGGCATAGGCGCGGTTGCGGGCCTCGGCCTCGCGGCGCTTCTGCTCCTTGGTCTTCGGCGCGCTGCCCTTGGGCGCGGTCAGCTGCACCTCGGGGCGAGCGGAGGACGCGCTCCCGGAGGCTTTGCCGGCCGAGGAGGGCCGACCAAGGTCAGCCCCTACGGAGCCACCAGTGGCACCCGTTCCCCCCGAGGCGCCAACGCGCGGGGCGCCCGAGGCACCGTCATTCCGGTCGCGGCGGCGGTTCACCGTGATCTTCGTGGGAGCAGCGCCGCCCGCCTTCCGCTTCTCGGGGGCGGTGGCGCTCCCCTTCCCGTGGATGCCCGCATCGGCCAGGGCTTCGTCTACCAGCGAAGCATCAGCGCTCGCATCGCCTTCCAACTGGCCCGACTTGTACAGGTAGTAGTCATAGTCGCCGTCGTAGTTGGTAATGCGCCCGTCCTTCACCTCCACGATGCGGTTCGCCACCCCGCGAATGAGGTGCCGGTCGTGGGTGATGAACAGGATAGTGCCCTCGAAGTGGCGCAGAGCCTGCTCCAGCACGTCGGCGCTGGAGATGTCCAGGTGGTTGGTAGGCTCGTCCAGGCACAGCAGCGGCTTGGGCGCCACCAGCATCTTCGCCAGGGCAAGTCGGCCCTTCTCGCCGCCGGACAGCACGCCCACCTTCTTGTCCACGGCGTCCCCTGTGAACAGAAACGCACCCAGCAAGCTGCGCACCTGCGAGATGGACCAGCCGGGGGCCGCGTGGTCCAGCTCCTCGAACACGGTGTTGCCCGCATGCAGTTCTTCCAGCTGGTGCTGGGCGTAGTAGGTCAAATCCACATTCACACCGTAGTCGATGGTACCCCCATCGGGCTTCTCCACCCCGGCGATCATCTTCAGAAGCGTCGACTTGCCCGCGCCGTTGGGGCCCACGAGCGCCACCTTGTCGCCACGGTACATGGTGAAGTCCACGCCGTCGTACACCGTGTGGTCGCCGTAGCGCTTCACGAGGCCGCGGGCGCGCACCACCTCGTCGCCGGTGCGCGGCGGCTGCACGAAGTTGAAGTGCACGGTCTTCTTCTCCTCGGGAATGACCGGCAGCGTCTCCTTGATCTTCTCGATGCGGCGCTCGCGCTCCTGGGCCTGCTTGGCCTTGGTGGCCTTGTAACGGAAGCGATCGACGAAGGCCTGCAGATGCGCGATCTCCTCCAACGATTTAGCGCGCTCGGCCTTGATGCGCTCTAGCCGCTCCTCGCGCGCCACCAGGTATTTCGAGTAGTTGCCCTTGTACAGGTTCACTTCCCCGTTGTCTATCTCGGCCACGCGGTCCACCATGTTGTCCATGAACGCGCGATCGTGGGACACCACGATGACGGTGCCCGCGTAGCCGCGCAGAAAGCCCTCGAGCCACTTCACCGATTCCAGGTCCAGATGGTTCGTCGGCTCGTCAAGCAGCAGCACTTCGGGGTTGCGGATGAGCAGCTTCGCCAGCGCGATGCGCATCTGCCAGCCACCGGAGAACTCGGTGGTGGAACGGGTCATGTCGCGCTCGGTGAAGCCGAGGCCGAACAGCACGCTGCGCACCTTCGACTCCAGCGAATAGCCGCCGAGCATCTCATAGGCATCGCGCGCCCGGCCCACGGCGGCCAGCTGCGCCTCGGTGGGGTTCGCCCCCAGCTCCGCTTCCAGCTTGTGCAGGCGTTGCTCGGCTTCCAGCACCTCGGTTTGCGACGAGATGACCTCCTCGAATACGGGCAAGTCGCCCATCTCGATGGCCTCCTGTTCCAGATAGCCCACGCGCGCGCCCTTGGCGAACAGCACGCGCCCCTCGTCGGGGTCGTCCTCGCCGGAGATAATATTCAAAAGCGTGGTCTTACCCGCGCCGTTAGGACCCACGAGCGCCAGCCGGTCGTATTCCTCCAACCGGAACGTCACATCATGGAACAACGTGCGCCCGCCATAGGATTTGGAGAGATGTTCAGTTTGCAGAATCATAAGCGCTTCCCGAAATTAGTCGTCGAAGGGCGACCCAAGCCGCCCCGTATTCCATCAAGGAGCGACGACGCGTCGCCCCCGCTTTTGCCAACTGCATAGTGTAACGCATCCGCGAAACGATGCGTCCCGCTATGCCTTCCGGTACTTCTGAAAACGGCTGTTGGGCTTATCGGGAACCGTTCGCACCACTAATCCGCCGTCGAGCGCGGGGGCCACGTAGTTTCTCATGACGTTCTTGCGGTCGGAAAGCCCCAGGGCCTCGGCGATCTCGCGCAACGACAGCTCCCTGTCGCCGAGAACATCGAGCAGCCTCTGCACTTGGGGGGCGACTTGGGGGGCGACTTGGGGGGGTATGCGCCTCGTTACACCCAGCTCCACCGGCTTCACCGACCCAATTGATATGCAGGTACCGGTTCTTCAGGTCGTGCTTCGCGCCGAGAAGGGCGTTCTCGAAGAACGCCTCCAAATAGCAGTTCGTCCCATGCACGTCCCGGTCGAGATTGGCGTAGTTGGCCCGAACCAATGCGTTGCGGAAGTACCAAGTCGGCCATCGCAGTTATCGCAACCTTCCCATCGCAGTCGGTTGGCTTCGAATATACCCTTAAAGGCGCTTCTTCCGCAAGGAGCTTCTCTTGGGCGAGGAGAACGACTCGCAAGAGGCCCCGACAGACACAAGTGACGCCTGCACCGAACGGCAGGCCCGCGCTTTTCCATGGAACTTGCTATAATCGTCTCATCAGAGATGAAAGCACAGTCCCCGTCGGGTAGTCGTGGGCGTGCGGTGCCGCGAAAACGCCGCATCAGCAACCTGCCTCCTTGGTTGTCCCTTCCCTGCATGGTCGCGAGCATAAAGGAGGGGCACCGTGCAGATCAGCGTGTCATCCACCTTGACCCTCTATCATGACGGTCACTTCCGGGACGGCGTCGTCGAGCGTACCGAAGACGGCAAGATGTCCGTCGCTCACATCGTCTTCGGCGCGGAGCCATCGGACGAGGAGGTGCTCCAGTTCGCGGCAACGCGCTGGCATCGCCTGGGGTTTGCCGGCAGCGTGGAAACTGAAACTCCCTCACCTTCCAAAAACCCCAAAAGACGGCAGCGGGAAGCAGCCAAGGAGCTTTCCCAGCGCGGCGTCAGCATTAAAGCCCGAATCGCGCTCTCGGAAGCCCGGGAGAGCAGAAGGCAGAATCGAAAAACGCGGAAGACCCGTGCCAGGCACGATGCCGCTGTCAAATGATTCGAGCAGCGCCACGCGAAGAAGAAGGAGAAGCGCAAGGAACATTGAGCCAAAGGGTCGCTTGCATTGCCAACGGTCGGCAGCCTTCAGGGAAAACGCTTTCGGAACGAGAAAGACGTCGCCTAGGGTCCTCCCGCCTAGGCATCTGCGAGATAGTCTCCCCGCAAGAACCTTCAACTCAGCTCCGCCTCCCTTCGTTGCCGAATTATGCGCAAGATTCGTCATGCAAATTGCGTTTGTTAGCAATGGGAGACAGGTGTAGCCGCGCCGTGCCGGCGAAAAGCGAGGCCGTTTTCTCAGCAACCTGGGAAAACTCCAACACCAGGGCTAGCGTCCGGACGCTTCGGCCGCCGAGAATGCTAACAAACGTAATTTCAGCAACAGAGCGAGGGAGTAACCCAGAAAATTAATGGCAGGACACGGAGGCAACGCAGCAAGGGGCCGGCTGTGGGGAGCCCCGATCCCAAGGAAGAACTTCTCGGACTCCTCCAGGCCGCTCGCTTACAGTCAGTGAATAAGCGAGCCAGACGCACTTTTTGAAACATAACCCGAATTCAGACGGTGAGTAAACCCTAGAGGCACACTTTATGAGCCTTAACCCTTCTTTTTGCCCTATGGCCCCAGTCCTAGAACACAAAAAGGCCCCTCCGTAGAGGGGCCTGTCAGTTATGGTGGTCGCTACAGGATTTGAACCTGTGACCCCCGCCGTGTGAAGGCGATGCTCTCCCGCTGAGCCAAGCGACCGGATGTCGCGCAATTCACTTGGTGACTTGCGACGGGTAAATATAATACACAGGTTCCAACGATTGCGCAAGGGGTAATCTTGTATACTATCCCAACATATTCACAATTCCATCGCAGAAGAGAAGGAAGCACCCTATGGCCAGTGATTTGACGAGCGATACCTTCCTCGCCTCGAAGAAGATCAGCGACGAGATCAACGCCGATTTGCCCCTGCACCCCGAGAAGTACACCATGCTCTCGGGCGACCGCCCCACCGGACGGCTGCATATGGGCCATTACTTCGGCACCATCAAGGAGCGCGTGGCGCACCAGAACCTCGGCATCGCCACCCGCATCATCATCGCCGACTACCAGGTCATCACCGACCGCGACACCACGGACAACATCGCCGACAACGTGCACAACATGGTCATCGACTATCTGGCCTGCGGCGTGGACCCGGAGAAGACCATCATCTTCACCCACTCCGCCGTACCGGCCTTAAACCAGCTCATGCTCCCCTTCCTGTCGCTGGTCACCGAGGCCGAGCTCATGCGCAACCCCACGGTGAAGGCCGAGCAGGAGGCGTCGGGCCACGCGCTTACGGGCCTGTTGCTCAGCTATCCGGTGCACCAGGCCTGCGACATTTTGTTCTGCAAGGGCAACATCGTGCCCGTGGGCAAAGACCAGCTGCCCCACATCGAGCAGACGCGCCAGATCGCGCGCCGCTTCAACGAGCGCTACGGGCGCGTGTTCCCCGAGCCCCACGGCCTTCTGACCGACGCCGTGGAGATTCCCGGGCTGGACGGCCGCAAGATGTCGAAGAGCTACGGCAACGCCATCGCCCTTTCGGCCACCGAGGAGGAGACGGCCAAGCTCATCAAGAAAAGCCAGACCGACTCCGAGCGCTTCATCACCTTCGACAAGGAGAACCGCCCCGGCGTGTCGGCGCTGCTGACCACTGCGGCGCTGACCACTGGGCGCACCGAGGAGGACATCGCCGCCGAGATTGGAAACGAGGGCGCCGGCGCCCTGAAGCGCTACGTGACCGAGTCGGTGAACGGCTACCTGGCGCCCATCCGCGAGCGCCGTCGCGAGCTGGAGGGCTCACCCGAGCTGGTGCGCGAGATCCTGCACGAGGGCAACCGCCGCGCCAACGAGATCGCCAACGCGACGCTCGATGAGGTGCGCGAGGCCATGGGCATGGTGTACTAGACCGCCCGTCCTCCCCCAAAATGGCGAAAGCCCGCGAGACGGTTCGCGGGCTTTTTTTTGCGCCGGAACCGTTGCGGGCGGCCTAAAGGCCGCCCCTACAGAGTGTTGCAGGGTATTGCAGGGTGAAGGCGAGCAGAAGCGTTGACGCTCGCAGGAAGCGTTGGCGCTTGTAGGGGCGGGCTTCAGCCTGCCCGGCCCAACCGACGACCAAACATAGTTGGAGGGAGGGCTAAAGCCCTCCCCTACAGGGGACAGCAGGAGGGTGCCCGCAGGAATCTTCCCCTACACTGTGTCGTCCAGATCCATCTGCATCAGCTGCACGTTCTCGCGCAGGCGTTTGGCGTGGGCGCGCGACAGCTGCTCGGCCTCGTAGGCCTCCTGAATCTGCTCCAGCTCGTAATGGTAGGCCGTGCGCTTCACCTCGTTGGCGCGGTTCTGCACCTTCACCACCGCCGTCACCGAGGGCACGGCGCTGCGCAGGGCCGCCAGACTGCGCTGGTATTCCACCAGCAACGCGGCGGCATCCTCGGTGGGCACCTGGCTGGATGCCACGGCGTCCTCCAAATGCTCGATGGCATAGCTGCGGGCCACGATCTGCAGCTGGCGCATCTCCTCGGTTCGCGTCGCCATGGCCGTGCCGGGCAGCTCGCGCAAAAGCGCATTCCACCCGCGGTGCGCCAAAGCCCGCAGGCGCACGCCCCCGTGGGGCGCGAGAACCCCGCCGCGGCCGTGTTCCAACAGGCTGATCATCTTCTCCAGGCGTTCCAAATAGGCGTAGCCCACCACGCCCGACACCTCGTCGTCCTCCAGAAGCTCCAGGGTGCGGTCGTATTCCCAGCCCAGGGCTCGTAGGCGCAGCTTCACGTTCGGCTCGTCCTCAATGCCGGTGGACTCCTTCAGGCGCGCCACGCGATCGTTGTACGAGCGGATGACTGCCTGGGTCTCCACACGGTTCTCGGGCGTCTGCTGGGCCGTCAGCATCTCGATGACCGAGCGCAGAATGTCCAGCGTGCAGGCGGCGTCCTGCTCCTGGCGGCGCAGCTCGTCCTCCCCCTCGTCGCGTTTAGGCGCCAGCAGCGGCACCACGAAGGTGGCCAGCAGAAGCGTGCACACGATAACGCCGCAGGCCAGGAAAATGAGCAGGTCGCGCTGGGGGAAGGGAACCTTGTAGGCCAGGTCGGGGTACACCAGCTGCACGGGAATGGAGAACATAATGGACAGCGTGATGGTGCCCTTGGCGCCCGCGAACGTGGTGATGAGCGCGCTGCGCACGTCGCGCTTGGCGAAACGTCGCCGCTCGGCCCGGCGCACATGGATGTAGTCCATGGCCGCCACCCACAGAAAGCGCGTGGCCAGAAGCAGGAACGTCAGCCCCAGCACGATGAGGATGAGCGTGCCGTTGTCGATGCGGGTGCTGTCCCACGTGTCGTGCATGGCGTTGGGCAGCTGGGTGCCCAACATCACGAACACGATGCCGTTCAGCGCATAGGTGAGCACGTGCCACACGCTGCCCGACACGATGTTCATGCGCGACACCGTGGGCCCGATAACCCCCTTGGGCGACGTGACGTTGATGAGGCCCGCCACCACCACGGCGATAACGCCGCTGACATGGCACGCCTGGGACACCAGATAGATGAGGAAGGGAATGAGCACCTCGAACAGCACGTGGAAGTTCGTGTTCTCTACCCCGATGGACCGGGCCGTCTTCACCACCCAGTTGCCCAGAAGCCCCAGCACCACACCGAACAGAAGGCCGCCGACGAACTCCACCAGAAAGTCGGAGCTGGCGTTGATAAGCGAGAACGTGCCCGTGATAACGGCGCTGATGGCGAACTGAAACGACACGATGCCCGAGGCGTCGTTCAGCAAAAGCTCGCCCTTCAGCATGCTGGCCTGGCGCTGCGGGATATCCACCTGTTTCGAAAGCGATGAGACGGCCACCGCATCGGTGGGCCCGAGGGCGGCGCCCAGGGCGAAGGCCGCGGCCAGGGGAATGGAGGGCACGATGGCGTTCAGGGCGAACCCGATGACCAGCGCCGTGGCCACCACCAATCCGATGGCCAGCGACAGCACCGGTTTGCGCTCGCGCCACAGCGCCACCTTGTCGGCGTGCTTCGCCTCGTCGTAGAGCAGCGGCGCGATGAACAGCACCAAAAACAGGTCGGGATCCAGGGTCACCTCTACATCGCCGCCAGCCACGATGGCGATAACCAGGCCGAGGGCAATTTGGATGAGGGGCAGCGACACCCGGGGAATGATCTGATCGAGCAGGGAAGACGCCAGGACGGCAGCGAGCAGCAGCAGGCTGAGGTTCAGGGCTTCCATCGATGGCATTCCTCCCGTTGGTTCGTTTTGTTCAAATGAGATATTTTAAACTATGACGGGCAGACGCACCGAAGCGCTCGCCCGTATCCAGAAAATCAACGAGCCAGGCGAATGCGGAAGTTGCGGCCGCTCTGCTCCAGGGCATAGGGGCCGGCTGCGGCCATGTACTGGCGCATCTGGGGATAACCCAAGTCGCGCACCTTGAAGTCCTTGAACTGGGCGCGCAGACGATCGGTGATGGTGGAGAGCATGATGCCCTCGTCGCCGGCCTCCGTCACCAAGTGGAGAATGTAGCCCGCCGGCGTGGACGTATCGGGCGCCGCCGCCTTCGCCGACCGCTTGGCCGTCGTCTTCCCGGCAGCCTTCGGCACGGCCGCTGTCTTCGCCTTGGACGAGGACCGCCCCTTCGCGGCGGCCTTCCCCTTCGCGCTGCCCTTCGGCTGCGATGGCTCGGAGCTCTCCTGATCGGCCGGCGTCTCCCCCGTCGCGGAAGCCTTCTTCTCAGTTGTCTTTGCCTTGGCGGTCTTGTCGGTCTTGGCGGTTTTAGCGGTCTTGGCAGTTTTGGTGGGTTTGTCGGCTTTCGCGGACTTCGAAGGCGCCTCTTCCGTCTTCGAATCGAGCACCTTCTCCGCGGCGGCCTCTTCCGAATCATCGGCCTTCGGGCCACGCTTCTCGGCCGGCGCCTCCTGATCCTTCTTTTCCTGCTTCGCCTTGCGCTCGGCGCGGGCACGGCGGCCCGGCTTCACGTCGGCCTTCTCGGCTGGTGCCGCAACGGCCTGGGCCTCCGGCGCCTCCTCCGCGGCGGCTTCCTGGGCCGCCTCGGCCGTCGGCTGGGGAAGCGCGGCCACCGGGGCGTTCTCCCCCTCGGTCAGCGCCGCGGGTTTCGCGGCCACCCGGCGCGTGCCCCGATGGCTGCGCGAACGCCGCGACGGCTTGGAAGCGCCCTCGTCTTCGGCGGCCGCCTCGGACGCCCGCTCGCCCGTACGCTCCGCCGCGCGCTCCGCCGGACGCTCCGCGGCGCGCTCGCCACCCTTGTCGTCGGGTGCATCGGACAACTCCACGGTCACCGAGCTGTGGTCCTTGGTAATGCGCACCCGCGTGAACTCCTCAAGCAGCTTCGAGAGCAGGTTGGTGCCGTAGCTGCGCACATCGAAGTCGGGGTAGCGCTTCTGCAGGCGGCTGCCGATCTCGCCCAGGCCGGTGGATTTCCCGTTGTTCTGATTGTCGGTGATGATGTCCACCACCGCCTGCTCCACCGCGTCCTTCGGCACCTCGTTGCCGCCCCCGTTGCGCTCGCGCTTGTTCTGCACCAGAAGCTCCAGCGTGGTGAACACGTCGCAGGCGCGGCGGAAGGGCACCGGGGTCTTCTTCTCTCCCATGCCGATGACCGTGCGGCCGCTCTCGCGCAGGCGGCTGGCCAGGCGCGTGAAGTCGGAATCGCTCGATACCAGGCAGAAGCCGTCCACGTTGTCGGTGTACAGAAGGTCCATGGCGTCGATGATCATGGCCGAATCGGTGGCGTTCTTGCCCTGGGTGTAGCCGAACTGCTGGATGGGCGTGATGGAGTTCTCCAACAAGGCGTCCTTCCATTTGGAATGCAGGGTGAGCGTCCAGTCGCCGTAAATGCGCTTGATGGTGACGGTGCCGTACTTCGACAGCTCGTTCAGAATAGGCTTGATGTAGCGGGACGACACGTTATCGGCATCGATGAGCAGCGCGAAGCGCTTGTCGGAGGTTTCGCTGAGGGGTTTGGGTTCCATAGGTACGTCCTTGGAGGAATCTGGGCTGGAAAGCCGGTCGTCTCGGGGAAGAGCTTATTCGGTTGGGCCTTGCGCCAGGCACGCTCTTCTTGAAAGACCCGGATATGAAAAGAACCCCGTGCGGGGTTCCTCAGATTTCAAATGGTGCTCCGTGAAGGACTCGAACCTTCGACCTTGGGATTAAGAGTCCCCTGCTCTACCAACTAAGCTAACGGAGCACATAGTGCCTGCGCAAAAGCGCTTGAATATTTTAGACCAACTCGCAGCGTTGCGCAAGACCTAAATTTTCAAGCGCGCTGGGGTGGATGATGGGACTCGAACCCACGATCTCCAGAGCCACAATCTGGCGCCTTAGCCAACTAGGCCACACCCACCATTTCGCGCAAGGATGAATTATAGGGCTCGTGGGGCAGATGCGCAAGAACTATTTTTCGCATGCCGTTCCCACGCCTCGGACGGCCGTTCCCCCGCCGGCAATATCGCGCACCACTTCCCCGCCCAGGATGAGGCCCGCCACCGACGGCACGAAGGCCACCGAGCCAGGTGCTGGCCGCACACCGCCCTTGACGCGCTCGGCATCGGGCGCGCCAGCCCGGGGCGGCTCGGTCGAGTACACCACCTTCAAGGCCGGAATGCCCCGGCGACGCAACTCGCGGCGCATGACACGCGCCAGGGGATCCACCGAGGTCTCGTAGATATCGGCCACGCGAAACGCCGTAGGATCCAGCTTGTTGCCCGCGCCCATGCTGGAGACGATGGGCGTGCCGGTCGCGCAAGCCGCTTCAACGAGTGCGATCTTCGCGCTGACCGTATCCACGGCGTCGATCACGTAGTCGTAGCTCGCGAAATCGAATTGCGGTGCCGTCTCGGGCAGGAAGAAGCACTGGTGGGTTTCCACCGCGCACGACGGATTGATGGAACGCACGCGCTCGGCAGCCACCTCCACCTTGGGGCGTCCCACCGCGTCCAGTACGGCGATAATCTGGCGGTTCAGATTCGTGGCATCCACCACATCGCTGTCGATGAGGTCCAGGGCACCCACTCCGCTGCGGGCAAGGGCCTCCACGGCATAGCCGCCCACGCCGCCCACGCCGAACACGGCCACCTGGGATGCGGCCAGCCGCGCGAGGCCCTCGTCGCCGAGCAGCAGTCGGGTTCGTGCGAAAATGTCGTCCATGATGCCTCCCTTGCCGACCGCCGCGGCACAACCTCGAGTCGCCTGCCTCGCCCTTCCGGCCCGGCATCCCCGCTTATCCCAAAGACGGGCCGAGAGTCTATTATGCCAAAACAGCGCCTTAGGGCCGCACGAGCCGCCCCTTCGGCCCGAATATCACCACATCGTACGGAAGCGACCGGAACAATTTGCCGCCATTTTCTCGCAACAAGTTCGTGTAAATCGCGTTACGGTAGACGCAAAGCGTTTTCCCGCCGAAGGAGCAGCCCATGAACATCCCGTCCCGCATCACCCGCCGCGCGAGCGCCCTATTCGCGGCCGCAGTCCTCGCCTGCGTCCTCGGCGGCTGCAGCGCAGCAGACGACACACCCACCGAGTTGGCCGATACTGGCAGCGTTGAGCAAGCTGCTCCCGCCCCCGATGCTCCCGCGAGCAGCGCGCCTGCGGAAGCCGAGACGCCCGACGCGCCCCCCGAGCCGACGGTGGAGGCGCCGACGGTCGATCTGGCCGCCATTCCCGCCTACGACGGCAATCCCTATGTTTACGTGAACGACGGCGAGCCCGTTTTCACCGACGACCAGCGCGCATCCGCACCGGGCACCGAGTTCTACGGAGAGCTGGACGACCTCGGGCGTTGCACCGGCACCTTCGCAGTCGTAGGCGCCGAGACTATGCCCACCGAGGAGCGCGGCAGCATCGGCGAGGTGAAGCCCACGGGCTGGCAGATGGCCAAATACGAGTTCGTGGACGGAAAGTACCTCTACAACCGCTGCCATCTGCTCGGTTTCCAGCTGACGGGCGAGAACGCCAACACCGCCAATCTCATCACGGGCACGCGCTACCTGAACATCGAGGGCATGCTGCCCTTCGAGAACGCCGTGGCCGACTACGTGCAGGCCACGGGCAACCACGTGCTCATGGCCGTTGTGCCGTTGTTCGAAGGCGACGAGCTGGTGGCCCGCGGCGTATGCATGATGGCGGAGTCGGTGGAAGACGGCGGCGACGGCGTGAGCTTCAACGTGTTCTGCTACAACGTGCAGCCGGGCGTGACCATCGATTACGCCACCGGCGACAACCACCTCGACGGCACCATCGAGGGCACTCCCCTGCCCGACGTGTCGGGTGCTCCCGAAGCGTCCGCCGGCAACGCAGCCGCATCGTCGGCCGATGCGAGCGCCGATACCGGCAAGGGCACCGCAGAATACGTGCTGAACACCAACTCGAAGAAGTTCCATGTACCCAGCTGCTCGTCGGTGAAGCAGATGAAGGATGCCAACCGCCAGGACGTGAAGGACACCCGCGAGAACATCGTCAACCAGGGCTACGACCCCTGCAAGCGCTGCAACCCGTAGGAACCCGAAAGCCACGAGCCTTCACAGCCCGCGCCTCTCGCATTCACGGGCGACCTGAAGGTCGCCCCTACGGGGTCCTCGGGTGCATCAAAGCGCTTCGCCGCCCCAGCGACCGCCAGCCTTTCCGCAGGGGCGGGCTTCAGCCCGCCCGCAAGTTCCGTAGGGGCGGGCTTCAGCCCGCCCGCAAGCGGAGCCCCCCCGAACGCAAAAAGACCCCGCTGTAACAGCGGGGTCTTCTCATTTCGTGGTAGGGCCGCCCGGATTCGAACCGAGAACCAAGGGATTATGAGTCCCCTGCTCCACCGTTGAGCTACAGCCCCATGAAGTGCGCCAGCTATTCTAGCGCAAGTGCGCCGTGCTCGCCAAACCTACATCTTCACCGGAGCGGAAACGCCCAGCAAATTCAGGCTCAGCGCCAGCACGATGCGGGTGGCATCGCACAGGGCCAGACGGGCCGTCTGCACGTCGGCGTCGTCGGTGAGCACGTGGCAGTTGGTGTAGAACTGATGGAACAGCGCCGCCAGGTCCTGGGCGTAGTGCGTCAGGCGGAACGGCGCGCGGTCGCGGGCCGCCAGCGCGATGAGATTGCCGAAGTCGGCCATCTTGCGCATGAGGGCAAGCTCGGAGGGATGCGTCAGCGGCGAGAGGTCGCAGTTCTCGGGAACGATCTTCTTCGCCAGCACGTCCATGGCCACCTCGCCGGTCTCGGCGGCCGCGGCGTCGGCCGGGTCGGCCGCCTTGCGCAGGATGGAGCAGATGCGCGCGTGGGCGTACTGCACATAGTACACCGGGTTCGAGGCGTCCTTCTTCTTCGCCACCTCGATGTCGAAGTCGATGGGCTGGTCGGCCGAGCGCGACAGCATCAGGTAGCGCGTGGCGTCCACACCCACCTCCTCGATGAGCTCCTCGAAGGTGACCATCTCGCCGGTGCGCTTGGACATGCGCACGGCCTTACCGTCGCGGAACAGGTTCACCAACTGCCCCAGCTGCACCTCCAGCGCGCCCGGCCAGCCCCAGGCCTCCAGCATGCACTCGCAGCGCTTGATGTAGCCGTGGTGATCGGCGCCCCACAGATCGATCAGGTGATCGAAGCCGCGCATCATCTTGTCGTAGTGGTAGGCCACGTCCGACATGAAGTAGGTGGCCTCGCCGTCGCCCTTGATGAGCACGCGGTCCTTGTCGTCGCCCAGATCGGTGGAGCGGAACCACAGGGCGCCGTCCTTCTCGTACAGATAGCCCTTCTCGCGCATGGCGTCCAGCGAGCGGGACACAGCACTCTGGCCGTTCTCGTCCTCGACGTACAGCGAGCGCTCGGAGAACCACTTGTCGAAGGTGGTGCCGAAACCGGCGAGCACGGCCTTCTGGTTGGCGAGGGTCTGCTCGTAGGCCATCTCGCGGAAGGCATCCACGCGCTCCTCGTCGGACACGTTCAGCCACTTGTCGCCGTCGCGGTCGATGATCTCCTGGGCGATGTCCTTCACATAGGCGCCGCCGTAGCAGGCCTCGGGCATCTCCACGTCGCGGCCGAGCAGCTGCTGGTAGCGCACGCTCACGGAGTTGCCGAACACGTCCATCTGGTTGCCGTGGTCGTTGATGTAGTACTCCTCGTACACGTCGTAGCCGCCGTGGCGCATGACGCGCGCCATGGCATCGCCCAGCGACGCCCAGCGGCCGTGGCCCACGTGGAAGGGACCGGTGGGGTTAGCCGACACGTATTCCAAGTTCACGTAGCGCTCGCCCTCGGGGATGGTACCGCGACCGAAGTTCTCGGCCTCCTCGCGCACCTCGCGTACCACGTCCTGCAGCACCGCATCCGACAGGCGGATGTTGATGAAGCCCGGACCGGCGATCTCCACGGCGGCGATCATGTCGTTGGCGGGAATGTGGTCCACGATGATCTGGGCCACCTCGCGGGGGTTCTTGCGGGCGAGCTTCGCGCAGCGCATGGCGACGGTGGAGGCCCAGTCGCCGTTGGCCTCGTCGCGCGGTCGCTCCAGGGCGGCTTCCGGGGTCTCCGTCAGCTCCAGGGAGCCGTCGGCACGGGCCGCCTCCAAAGCGGCGTCGATGATCGCTTCGAGGGATTCACGAATTTCCATTGCTCTTTCTTCCTCTTCTGTGAGCCAGCTTTCTTCTCGCTGGCAGGCTGTGCCGTACCTGCCCGCGTCTATAAGCCGCCATAATACCATGAAACCGCAGGAAAACACAGAAGTACCCGAGCGCGATGCCCGGGTACTTCTGCGAACGGAGGCGCCGATAAAACTGCGCATCCGCACAAAATGTCAGGCCGCGATGCCTAGGACAGAATCACCATGGCCGCGGTCAGGATGACGATGCATACGACGCCCAAGACCACGAACAGCTTGGCGCCGAACTTCAGCCAGGTGGAGTACTCCACCTTGGCCAGGGCCAGACCGCCCATGATGGCGCCGGAGGTCGGGGTGAACAGGTTCACAAGACCGTTGCCGGCGGAGTAGATCATGACCATGGTCTCGACCGAGAAGTTCAGCTGATGCGCCAGGCCGCCGAGAATCGGGATGGACACGGTGGCCATGCCCGACGACGACGGAATGAGGAACGACAGCACGATGTAGAGCAAAAACGACAGGGGCGCGAAGACGATCGCCGACATGCCCGTGAGGGCCGCCGCGGCGTTGTTCAGGATCCACATGTCCAGGCCGGTCTTGGCCATGAGCACGGTGATGGAGCGGGCCAGCGCGATGATCAGCACGACCGACATCATGTCGGCGGCGCCGTTGATGAAGGCCTTCACGAAGCGGCTCTCGGACACGCCGCCGATGATGCCGATGACCAGCGCCATCAGCAGGAACCAGGTGGAGGCCTCGTCGAAGTACCAGCTGCCCAGCGGCACACCCGTGAGGAAGCTCGACCACGCGGGGGTCACTTCCTCCTCGGACACCGAGGTGGCCTCGATCGGCTCGGCCAGAACCGTCGTGGTGCCGTTGGCCTCGTCATAGGCGGCCGTGAGCTCGTCGCCGGTGACGACCGTGGTCACTTCCTCGGTGGTGGCGCCAGCGTCGAAGATGGTCACGCCCAGGTCGGCCCAGGGAATGAACGACACGATCATGATGACGAAGGTGAGTGCGAACACGATGAGCGACCACTTCTGGCGGCCGGTCATCTTCGGGTTGGCGGCGGCGTCGTTGTCGGCGCCCTCGGTCTCGGACTCCTTCATACCCCACTCGTCCATCATGGCCTGCTGCTCCTGCAGCGACAGGAAGGTGGAGCCCTTGTCGTCCTTCACCTTCTTGGCGTAGCGCATGACGAACACGATGGATATGGCCAGGGTGATGATCCACAGGATCAGGCCGAGCACGATGATGATGGCCTGGTTCACCGCGATGCCGATGCCGGAAAGCGCGTCAACGGCCACGCCCACGGCAAACGGGTTCACCGTGGAGCCCAGAACACCGCAGCCGGCGCCCAGAAGCACCACGGCCGCGCCGGTCAGGCTGTCGAAGCCCGCGGCCACCATGGTTGCGGCCAACAGCAGGTAGAACGGAACCGTCTCCTCGCACATGCCGTAGGTGGTACCGCCGATGGAGAAGATGAACATCAGAATGGGAATGAGCACCAGCTCGTTGCCCTTCAGCTTGTGAACAAGGGCCGCAATGCCGGCATCCAGCGCGCCGGTCTCGGTGATAATGCCGAGAAATCCGCCCAAGATCATAACGAACAGGCACACGCCGATGGCGTCCTGGAAGCCGAACACGGGGGCCGTAAGCACCTGGGACAAGGTGGCGCCCTGTACGCCTTCCACGCCGCATGCGGACATGATGACAGTGATAACAGCGAGAACTACCAGGATGATCAGCAAGATGGTAAACGACGAGAGCGGCGCCCTCTTCTTCTTGCCCTTCTCAGCAGCTGCCATGGTTATCCCTCCTTTGTCGAGTGTCTGACAGAAACACCAGGGGCCGTGCGGCTATCCCTCCCGATTCCGCACGGCCCCGAGGCATCAAAGTATGTGCTGCGCGTATGCGGTTACTGCAGCGTGGCGTACATGACGGCCTTGATGGTGTGCATGCGGTTCTCGGCCTCGTCGAACACCTTCGACTGCTTCGACTCGAACACCGCGTCCTCCACTTCCATCTCGGTCACGCCGAAGCGCTTCGCGATGTCGGCGCCGGTGGTGGTGTTGGTGTCGTGGAAGGCCGGCAGGCAGTGCAGGAAGATGGCGGTGGGCTTGGCCATGGCCATGATCTCGGTGGTCACGCGGTAGGGCGACAGCTGCTTGATGCGCTGCTCCCACACCTCGTCGGGCTCGCCCATGGACACCCACACGTCGGTGTAGATGACGTCGGCGTCGGTGGCAGCTTCCTTCACGTCCTCGGTGCACTTCACAGTGCAGCCGTTCTCAGCGGCGATCTGCTCGCAGGTCTTGATGAGGTCCTCGTCCATCCAGCAGTCCTTCGGACCGCAGCCGACGAAGTTCATGCCCAGCTTCGCGCACATGACCATGAGCGAGCGGCCCATGTTGTTCTTCAGGTCGCCGAAGAACACGAACTTCAGGCCCTTGATGTCGTAGTTGAAGTTCTCCTGCACGGTCAGCGCGTCGGCGAGCATCTGGGTGGGATGCCACATGTCGGTCAGGCCGTTCCACACCGGCACGCCGGCCTTGTCGGCGAGCTCTTCCACATCGGCCTGGTCGAAGCCGCGGAACTCGATGCCGTCGTAGAAGCGGCCGAGCACGCGGGCGGTGTCCTCGATGGACTCCTTCTTGCCCATCTGGGAGCTGCCGGGATCCAGGTAGGTCACGCCCATGCCGAGGTCCATGGCGCCGACCTCGAAGGCGCAGCGGGTGCGCGTGGAGGTCTTCTGGAACAGCAGAACGATGTTCTTGCCCTCCAGGTAGCGGTGCGGGGTGCCGGTGCGCTTGAGGTCCTTGAAGTTCTTGGAGAGCTTCAGCAGGTAGTCGATCTGATCGGTAGTGAAATCGAGAAGGCGCAGGTAGGACTGGCCAGAAAGATTCACGGGCATAGTATTTCCTTTCGGTAGGGGCAGCGGGCAGAACGCCTGTTGCCGGGGATGGGGCGGCCGAGCTTGTGCCGGCCGCCCGTGACTTGCTTTATGCCGCAGCGGGCACGACGCGGACTACAGGGCCTCGCGCCAGGCCGGCATGGACATGCAGCGCGGGCCGCCGCGGCCGCGGGACAGCTCGGCGGACGGCATGACTAGGCAGTTGATGCCGTTCTTGTACAGCACGTCGTTGGTGACGTTGTTGCGCTGGTACACCACCACGGTGCCGGGGCGCACGCACAGGGTGTTGCTGCCGTCGTTCCACTGCTCGCGCTCGGCCGCGATGCGGTCGCCGCCGCCGCAGGGGATGAGCGTGACCTTCTCGCCGACATACTCGGACAGCACCGACTCCAAGTCCTCGTTGCGCTCGCGGATCTTGGTGCCGCCCTTGCCGTCGGGGGTGATCTCGAACACGGTCAGCGGGCCCATGATGCCGGGATGGATGGTGAACTTGTCGCGATCGATCTGCGTGAACACGGTGTCCAGGTGCATGAACGCGCGGCTCACCGGGATGTTGAACGCCAGGATGGTGTCCACCTTGCTCGTCTCATCGTTGAAGATGTTGGAGGCGATGTGGTCGATGGCGTCGGGCTCGGTGCGCTGGGAGATGCCGATGGCCAGCACGTGCTCGTTGATGTTCAGGATGTCGCCGCCCTCGATATGGAAGGTGTCGTCGCGGCTGTAGTACTCGGGGGTGCCCACGAAGTCGGGGTGATTCTTGAAGATGTAGTCGCCGTAGATGGTCTCGCGGTTACGCGTCTGGCTGTACATGCGGTTGATGGACACGCCGTTGCCGATCATCGCGAACGGGTCGCGGGTGAAGTACAGGTTCGGCATGGGGGCGCACACCAGCTTGCAGCGGTCGGACACCATGTCCACCAGCAGGTGCGTGTCCTTCTGCGGCAGCTCCTGCAGGTTGATGCCGGCCATGGTCTTCATGACCATTTCCTTGTTGCCCGGGTAGTTGCTCTCGATGTAGTCGGTGATGATGTCGTGGTACATGTCGGTGCGGATACCGGCCTCGTAGATCCACTGATCGAGGAACTGCTTGCGCAACTCGGGCTTGGCGTCCAGAACCTCGGCCATCAGATCCTCGAGGTACACCACTTCGACGCCCTCATCGCGCAGAATCTTCGCGAAGGCATCGTGCTCTTCCTGGGCAACCGGGAGGAACGGGATGTCGTCGAACAGCAGCTCCTCCAGGGTGTTCGGGGTGAGGTTCAGCAGCTCGTCGCCGGGGCGATGCAAGATGACCTTCTTCAGGTTGCCAATCTCACTCTTGACGTTTACTCCTTGCATAAAGCTCTCCTATCTTGGGGTGGATAGAAACTTTTCGCCAGCCACACATGATCTTGCGCGCCTTGAGTGCCTCGCCCCAAGCCGTGGTGCAGGTCTGTTGTGTTTGACTGCATCCACCTTCGCATTCCCCCGCCGAAACAACCTCGAAACGCTTGTTTGTTTGCCAGGGCGGAAGCAAGCTGACACCGTATTGTCAATTAAAGCTGAGCCTAAAGGTCTTTATTTTTGATGAGCGGTTTGCTAGGAGTTCGCCCACGATCGCGCAACCGGCTACGAGCCCTTGCACGTCGTTTCGAAGGTCTTCGCGCGCCGCAAAGGCCCACGCGTAGCCCGCAGAAGTGACCGCGAAGACAAAAAGCACCCCACGCGGTGCATCGCTCTGCTATAATCGCCAAATTGCCGCGCATCTGTGCTGCTGCGGCTTTGTCTATGGCCGTCGGGACGTGGCGCAGTCTGGTAGCGCGCCTGCTTTGGGAGCAGGATGTCGCAGGTTCGAATCCTGTCGTCCCGACCATTTCCAAATTGCCCGTCGGGCGGCCCAAACCCTTCGAAGCGCGAGCCTATACCGCCCCGGCTGTTTCTCCATTGCCCAGCCGACCGCCACGCGAGCCCGGGCGTGCCCCAAGCGACCCTGGAGTATTGTTAACCTTGCGAGTTCCTTGGGTATTGCGAGGGTTGCGAGTCTGTTGGTCGCAAAAGGTATGATGTCTAGGGAAATCAAACCCCCTTGGGGATTTTTTGGCCACAAAAGGCACGATGTCTAAGAAAGCGAGAACGCTCTTGCGGCCGCAAGGCTCTTCGGTGGCCAGATACACAACGATGTCTATGTTTTTCGAGCTGTTTTGAACGAAAGTGCATCGACCCCTCACAACCTGCGGGGCATGCGCCATATACATCATGCGTTTTGCGACCAAAAAGTGCTTCGGAAGCCTCGAAGCGCATATACATCGTGTCATTTGCGACCATGGGCCATACGCTTTCGCAATTATCCACGCAATTCCCAGCCACTGACTACCCACGCAATTCCCGGCCACTGCCATGAAATCGACTGGGAAACGCCTGACCCGCTCCGGTACACAAAACTCCCTTGTCTGCCATAATGTGCCTATGGAAAAAGCAGAGACATATCGGCTGAAGCGGCTGTGGTTTGCGGTACCGGGGGTTGCGGCGTTGGCGCTGACGTGGGCGGCACAGGCGAATCCCGGACTCACTGAGACGTGGTTCTCGCGCGGCGTGTACCCGTGGCTGTCGTCGATCTGGGGATTTCTACCGTCGCTGGTGTCGTGGTCGGTGGCCCAATGGGTGGTCGTGGCGGCACTTGCGTTCTGTGCGGGCTGGCTCGTGTTCTACGCGATAGCTCTGGTGCGCGGGCGCGGAAAACGTCGGTTCGTGCTCTGGCGCGCGGCGTCTACCATGCTCGCCGTCGTCTCCGCAGGCTACTGCATCTTCGCGCTGATGTGCGGGTTGAACTACTATCGGCACACGTTCGCCGAGGATGCGGGGTTCGAGCTGCGGGAATCCACCACCGAGGAGCTTGTGTCCCTTTGCGAGAACCTAGCCGCGCATATGAACGACGCCCGGGCCGAGGTGGAGGCCGCCGCACCCGCAGCTGCAGACGCGACCACGCCCACCGCCGCCGACGAGGCCCTGGCCGCCGAGGCCGACGAGTATGCCACCGCGCGCGGTGGCTTCGAAACCTACGCCAAGGAAGCCGTAACGAACATGAAAGCGCTCGCCGAGACGTACCCGGCGCTCGACCGCCCGCTGTACTCGCGGCCGAAGCCCGTGATCTTCTCGGAACTGATGAGCTACGCCGACATCGCCGGCATGTACTTCCCCTTCACCGTGGAATCGAACATCAACAAAGACGGCCCGTTTTTCACCATTCCGGCCACCATGGGTCACGAGCTGGCCCATCAGTGCGGCTTCATGCGCGAGGATGAGGCGAATTTCATCGGTTATCTCGCCTGTAAGGACGCCGCCGATCCCCTTACGCGCTACAGCGGCTACTCGCTCGCCTACGACTACGCGCTGTCGGCCCTTATCGGTGCCGATCGCGATGCGGCCCTGGCCGTGAACGACACGCTATCGGACGCCGTACGCGCCGACCGTCGCGCGCGGGCGGCCTATCTGAAGCAGTTCGAAGGGCCGGTGGCCGAGGTGTCCAACGCCGCTAACAACGCCTACTTGAAGGCAAACCAGCAGACCGATGGCACCCGCAGCTACGGTCGCATGGTCGATCTGCTGCTGGCCGAGGCGCGGCAGGCGGAAACGACCGAAGACGTCCAAGCGGCAGCCGACGCGGAATAGCCGCAGCCGCGCGGGGACGCCCCTTTCCACCGAGCGATCGCATCGACGGCGGCTTTTCGAAGCGCGGTGCGACCCCCTCCCCTATACTGGCGAAAACCGCCCGTTCCCGTGCCCACGAAGGAGCGCCTATGAAACTCATCATCGCCTCGGATATCCACGGCTGCGCCCCGGCGTGCCGCTCCCTGTTGGACCATGCCCGACGCGAGCAGCCCGACCGGCTGGTGCTGCTGGGCGACCTGCTGTACCACGGCCCGCGCAACGCCCTGCCCGCTGGTTACGACCCGGCCGCCGTGGCCGTGATGCTGAACGAGGCGCCATGGCCCATCACCGCCGTGCGCGGCAACTGCGATGCCGAGGTCGACCAGATGGTGCTTAACTTCCCCTGCCGCGACACCTCCGCAGTCGTTGTGGACGGTCCGCGCACGCTGTTCTGCACCCACGGGCACGTGCTCTCACCCGATGAACATCCAGCACTCGGTGCGCGAGCGGCCCTGCTGTCGGGCCACACCCACGCAAAGACGCTCGATGAGCGCGACGGAATCCTGTACGTGAACCCCGGTTCCCCCTCCATCCCCAAAGACGGCAGTGCCAGCTTCGCCGTGTACGAAGACGGCGTGTTCACCTTGCGTGAGTTGGAAGGCGGCCGCGTTGTCGCCGAAGCGCAGCTCTAGGCGGACGGCCACTGGCAAGCCGGCTCGCCCGGTGCCTTTCCGATGACCGCGCGACGCGCAGCCCTTCCGCGGACGCGGGGAGGGTGCTACAATGCTCGGGAATTGTTCCGGCGCGGCCCATATGCCAAGCGGCGCCCTTCGACGGGAGAGGTTCATGAAGCACTAGCAGCGCCCGATACGGGCACCCGCCCACGACCGCAACGTTATTCCGGTCGCGCTGACGCGGTGCTGCTGCCATGCCCTTCCCCTCCTCGCATTCCGTGCGCGCATTGCATGCGCCCCATCAGCGCGGCCCCGTTCCCAGGAGGCCGCCATGCAACTGAATCTATCCCATATCAGCTACACCTATCCCGGTGCAGCGCTCGCCGCTGTGGACGACATCACGCTCACGCTTCCCCAAGGATGGACGGGTGTCATCGGCGACAATGGCGCGGGCAAGAGCACGCTCGCTCACCTGGCCACGGGCGATCTGGCCCCCGATGCCGGATCGGTGGGGCCGCGCCTGTTCGCAGCCTACTGCGCCCAGGACTCCTCCGCCGCGCCCGATACGCTGTACGATTTCGCGGCCGATTGGGGCCGCGCGGCGCGGCGGCTGCGCGAAGCGCTGGCGCTGGAGGAGGAGTGGCTCTACGCCTACGACGAGCTTTCCGGCGGCCAGCGCAAGCGCGTGCAGGTGGCCTGCGCGCTGTGGCAGGAGCCCGACGTGCTGGTGATGGACGAACCCACCAACGACCTGGACGCCCCCGCCTGCGAGGCGGTGGCCTGCGCGCTGGAGCTGTTCGGCGGCATCGGGCTTCTGATATCCCACGACCGCGCGCTGCTCGACCGACTGGCCGCCCAGTGCGTGGTGGTGAACGGCGGCCGGGCGAGCCTGCATCCGGGCGGCTTCTCCCAGGTGGAGGCGGCACTGGCTGGCGAGAGGGCGGCCCGGGCGCGCCGCCGCGAGAACGCCCGCCGCGAGGTGGGGCGCCTTGCCGCCGAGGCGCAGCGGCGCGGCGAGGAGGCCTCACGGGCCGCCGGCAAGCGAAGCCGGGCGCAGCTGGATGCCCGCGACAGCGACGGACGAGAGAGGATCGGCCGCGCCATCGTAAGCGGCAAGGACGGCGTGGCGGGTAAGCTGTCGGCCACCATGGACCGCCGGCTCGCCCGCGCCTCCGAACGTCTCGCGAGCACGCGCACCGAGAAGCGCTACACCGCGAGCCTGCACCGCTACGGTGCCGTAGCGCGCATTCCCACCGTGGCGCATCTGCCGGCGGAGACGCTGCGACGAGGCGACTTTTGCCTGCACGTGCCCGAGCTGTGGGTGGGCTCGCGCGACCGCATTGCCCTGACGGGCCGCAACGGAGCCGGGAAGAGCGTGCTTACGGGCCGCCTGCTCGAGGAGGTGCCGTCCTCGGTACCCGCGGCGTACCTCCCGCAGGAGGTGGGGCCGGCCCTGCGCGAGCGAGCCCTGGCCATGCTGCACGACAGCGACCGCGCCCTGCGGGGCCGCATCCTCTCGCTCGTGGGCAGCATGAACACCGACCCCGACAAGCTGCTGGACGGCCACGACATCAGCCCCGGCGAGCTGCGGAAGATCGTGCTGGCCGGCGAACTTCTGCGCGAGCCGGCCCTCCTCGTGCTGGACGAGCCGACGAACCACCTGGATATCGGCTCCATTTTGGCCCTGCAGGAGCTGCTGGAATCCTTCCCCGGGGCGCTCGTGCTCGTCACCCACGACGCCGCCCTGTCCGAGGCCGTGGCCGCCACTGAGTGGCATATCAGCCGCGCAGGCAACGAGAGCACGCTTACGGTGCGAAACCGCTAACGTGCGCAACAGCCAGGACCGGGCGACGCTCCGCACCCCGGTCCTGGCCGCTCAACGTCGCCCGTCGGCCATTCTACGCGCTAGATACACGCTTCGATGACGGCGACGAGGAAGGCCGTGGCACCCTCGCCTGCCGCGCCGTCGTAGTAGGCCGTAAAGCGCGGGTCGGCCGTATAGCCCTGAGCCAGGGCGCGGTGCGCCTCGGGGGTGTAGCTGCCCGCGGGCCAGTGCATCTGAATCCAACGGGCGTGCAGGGCGGCCAACGCGCGGGCGTCATCGGACGCGGGGTCGCCCGCGGCCATCACGCGGGGAAGCTCATCTTTGATGCGCTGCTCGAGGACCTCCTTCTCGTCCCATTCCTCCTGGCTCAGATCCAGGAATCGGTCGTTGGCCGCGTCGATGACGTCCTCCCCGTAGCGCTCGCGCGCCTCGGCGCCGTACTCCGCTTCGAACTGCTCCACCGAGCGCTGCTTCAGCTGCTCGAACTTCTGGGTATCGCTCATGGTCTCGAACTCCTTCAATCCAGCGATCGCCTTCTGCACAATCGCGATCGATCTTTCCACCTGGACGCTTTGCCGGCGCAACGCCCCGAGATGATCGGCCAGCACGGCCGCCAGATCGCACGGCGCCCCGTCGAGCACCCGGGCGATGGCGTCGAGCGACATCCCGCAGGACCGCAGCAAGAGAATATGCTGAAGGCGCTTGACCTCCGCCGCGCCATACACCCGGTAGCCGGCCGCGCCGCGCCGCGGAACCAACAAGCCACGCTGATCGTAGTAGCGCAGCGTGCGCGGACTGACCTGGGCCAGATCGGCCAGCTGCTTGGTGGTATACGTTGCCCGGCGGCCCTCGCCCATGACGCACTCCCTTCGTCGCAATGCCCTGTCGGAGGTGCCGCACGCCGCGGCCACCCCGTCATCTCACAATACCACGATACCCCCTTACGCAGCGTCAGGGTCAAGGGACGCCGCGTAAGCTCAACCGTTCTGCTATGCTGTGGGAAACGGAGAACGGGCAGGAGGCGCATGTGGAAGAGCGAAAGGCCGCATCGGAATCGGCGGTAGCTGCCGCCCCAACGAGCGCCGAAGCTCCATCTCCCACCACCGTTGCTTCCGCAATCGGCACAGCCGATGTGCCCAGCGCCCCCTCTCCCGCAGGCAACTCCCACGCAGGCGTTCTGACTCACCGCCTTCCGCTGACCGCCATCTGCCTTCTGCTTTCGGCAGCCGCAGGCGCCGCCCTCACTGCGCTGGGCAGTGGCGCCGTCGGCCCCGCCGTCCCTGGAGCCGCAGGCGCCGACGCCGCTCCCCTTACGCCAGCCCTCATCGGGCACCGGCTCGCCCTTCTCGCGGGCACGGCGGCGCTCACCGCCCTGGTAGAGGAGCTTGTGTTCCGCGGCGTGCTGCTGCGGGCCCTGCTGCGCGCGCTGCCACACACCCGCGCGCTTCTCGCGAGCGCGCTCCTGTTCGCGCTGCCCCATGCGCTGCCCATCGGCCTCAGCTCCGCGGAAGCCGCACCGGACATGGCGGCGGCTGCGCTCTCGCTCGGCCTCAAGTTCGCCCAGGCGCTCGCGTTCGGCCTCGTCATGGCTTCCGTCGCCGCGCCGCGCGACCACGTGCGCGCGAGCGGCCTGGCAATCGCCGTCGCGCTGCACGGCCTGTACGACGCTGTGTGCTTCGCGCCAGCCGTGCTCGCCACGGGCACCTTCCCCGCCACCTACATCACCGCTCAACCCAACGAGTTAGCCGCCCTGGCCGCAAGCATCTTGCTGCTGGCTCCGGCTGCCGTCCGCACGCAGCGGACACAAGTATGAGGATGTATATGAGTTTTACGCCGCTCTCGAGTGATTTTGGTCAGAAATGCCACGATGTATAAGGCCAGGGAAGGACCCGGGGCGTATCAAGGAGAAACGACGAGTCATTGGACAACGTTTCCCCAGGTCAGTTTTCTTCCGAAAGAAGAGCCGCCGCGCAGCAGCCCCAAATCCGTGCCATGTTCATATAAATCCAGGGATTTGCGACCAATTCCTTCGCCCCATGCGTGAAATCGCCTATACATCTTGTCATTTGTGACCACCTGAAACCCACTTCGCAGACCATCATGCACAATCGGCGCCGCGCAGCAGGCCATGGCCCATGAGCCGCCAGAGACGATTTACAAGCTACACGAAAACAGCTCCCGATCTCGTGCGGGTCGTCAGCCGACTCGTGAGACTTGCCGGCTACGGCCGCTCGTGCGCTGCTCGACAGTCCCGCATTCTCCGCGCGCATGCCCATACAGAAAGCGCTCCCCGCTTAACAGTTCGGCCAAAACCGGCAGAAGGACACGCCAGACCCGAGGGTCGCAGCATAGAATGGCCCCGAAGAAACTGCGTCGCCACAGCAACCGACGGCAAGCACCAGAGCCGTCGCAACCACCGGAGCCGTCGCAACCACCGACGACAACGCGAGCACCGGCGACACCGCAACGGCAACGCAGCTGCAAACGGCAATGCAGGAGCGCGCAAGCGCAGACGGCGCAGGCCAACGGCGAGAAGGAGGCATGCGGTGAAACTCGTTCCCGTGAAGCAAGCGCAGGCGAAGCTCTTCAACGCCCGGGCCGACAAGGGATTGCAATCGCTGACCCTGCTCACGTTCAAAAAGGACCGCTTCCTCACGCTCAAGAGGGACGATGACGGCGAAGGCTGGACACTCGCAGAAGACGGCTTCCTCACCGAGAGCGCGGCCGTGCCCGCAGGTGCGGCCGGCAAGCGCCTGCTGAAGGACGCGTTCAACCGCGAGTTTCCCCGCAGCGCCAACGCCTATCTGGCCGAAGTGCGCCGAAGCGCCTAATCGATTACATCGACGACCGCGACCGGCATCTTCAAGCAGGAAGGCGCCAGCCAATTCGCTCGGCTAAGAGAGAACCTTCTCGAAGGCGATGCGCGCAGCGCCGGCCTCCGGACCCTCTGTCAACGTGATGTCGCCGCAGAAAGCGAAGCCGAACTTCTCCACCGCGCGGCGCATGGGGGCGTTGTCGTGGTGGGTGTCGATGCGCACCGAGACCATGCCGTCAGCAGCCGCCTTCTCGCAGGCGAAGGCGAAGAGCTCGCCGATGATGCCCCGCCCCCGACAGGCCGGATCCACGGCGCACCGATGAACGGTGGCGTAGGGGCCGCAGGTCAGCCACTCCCCCTCCAGGGTCTCGTACGCCGCCTCGGGCTCGTCGGCGTAGCGGAACACGGCCACGACGCGGCCTTCGTCCAAGCCGACGTAGGCCATGCCGGCATCAACGTCGGCCTCCCACGTACCCCGATCGGGGTATCCGCACTGCCACTGGTCGATGCCCATAGCGGCCATGTTCGAGCAAGCCTGGTCGGTAATGGCGGTCATGGCATCCACATGCTCGGGCCGGGCGATGACGATTTCCATGAGGGACTCCCTTCGATTGCTCTTAACCGCTCTTAACTGAGCAGTTTTCCAGACATTTCATAATACTGGGAGAAATCCGTTTGTTTCAACGCAGGCATCTTCCAAACCCGCGCCAACGGCGCCGGGGCTGGAAAGGCGCAGGCGGCCCTCCTCCCGTCCGAGAAGACAGCATGTATCGCCCGGCGCACCGCCTCGACACCATGCTCCCCCCGTTTACCTGGCATCGCCGGACCAGACGTGGGAAAATCGATATACCCGAGATGTGTTTTTAGCGCTCCGCAGTCGGCCGGAAGAGGAGCAAGCCCGGAGGTTCTGAGTAGAATTATGTGACGATTCGGTAGACAGACTATTCAGCATCGCAGAGTAGTATAGAGTATTCAGTGTCACTATATACCACTCGCGTTGCCCGACGTTAGGAGGCCGCATGACGGGCAGCATCACGGAAATGCTCAAGGGAACGCTCGAAGGCTGCGTGATGCAGCTGATCGACGAAGGCGACGCCTACGGCTACGAGATTACCCGAAAGCTCAACGAGCTCGGACTGTCCGACGTCGTCGAGGGCACCGTCTACGCGATACTCGTCCGCCTTGAAAAGCGCGGGCTTGTCGAGGTGGAGAAGAGGCCTTCCGAGCTTGGACCTCCGCGCAAGTTCTACACGCTGAACGCCGAGGGCAAAGCAGAGCTTGAGCAGTTCTGGGAAAAATGGGCATACCTGAAAAGCACCATCGACCGACTGAAAGAAGGCATTTGACATGACCACGGTAAAGCAGTTCTTCAACGACTACATCAATCCGAAGAGGATGCTGGAGGGAAAGCGCGCATACCGGGAGATGATGGCCCGCGTGGACGCACTCCCCGAAGACTACCGGTTCGTCTTCAAGAAGATCCAGGACTACATGTGGAAATTCGCCTCCGGGAACGGCTACGACATGATCGAGGTACAGGAAGGGCTCGTCAGCCTGTTCGAGGAAGGGGCAGCGGAGGGAAAGTCCGTGCTGGACATCACCGGGGAAGACGTGTCCGGCTTCGCCGACGAGCTTATGAAGGAGGTCGTCACATACACAGAGCAATGGAGCGACAATCTCAACGCCGACATTGCCAAAAAGCT
This sequence comes from Adlercreutzia wanghongyangiae, assembly GCF_035989245.1. Taxonomy (NCBI): domain Bacteria; kingdom Bacillati; phylum Actinomycetota; class Coriobacteriia; order Eggerthellales; family Eggerthellaceae; genus Adlercreutzia; species Adlercreutzia wanghongyangiae. The sequence goes on from NZ_JAYMFF010000006.1 coordinate 68,296, forward strand.
CGGATAGCGTTCGCAGACAACGCGCGTCCACGACCAGCGAGGGCCGGTACTCTGCGCAAGGCGGGCGCCTCGGAATTGCGGGAGCCTCGATTGAGGCTCCTTTTTTGCGACCTCGCAACATTCCATTACAGATCCCTTACGTTCCCGCACACGTGAACCAGGACATACTAGATAGTAATACTATATAGCAGTACCTGGTAATACTACTTAGTAGAAATGGAGGCACATTCCATGACGACAACGGAGGACATGGTGGTCGTCGAAGGGCTGCGGCAGTCTTTCGGCGGCACCGACGTTCTGAAGGGCCTGAGCTTCAGAGTTCGGAAGGGAAGCGTGTTCGCGCTTCTCGGCGACAACGGAGCCGGCAAGACAACGACCATACGCATCCTTTCCACGCTTTTGAGGCCCGACGGCGGTAAAGCGTCAATCGGCGGATTCGATGTGGTCGCAAACCCCCGCGAGGTTCGCGAGCTCATCAGCCTTACGGGCCAATTCGCGGCAGTGGACGAGGTGCTCACCGGACGAGAGAACCTGACGATGGTAGCCAAGCTGCGACACGTCCCCGACCCCGATCAAGCTGCGGACTCGCTTCTTCGGCAGTTCGACATGATGCATGCCGCCGATCGCCCCATGGCCTCCTATTCGGGCGGCATGCGACGCAGAATCGACATTGCCATGAGCCTCGTCGGCAATCCTCGCCTGATCTTCCTCGACGAGCCCACGACCGGCCTCGACCCCAAGGCCCGATTAGAGGTCTGGAACACGGTGCGGTCGATGAAGGAGAGCGGAGTCACCGTCTTTCTCACGACCCAATATCTCGAAGAGGCAGAGGTCCTCGCCGATCGGATAGCGATCCTTGATCGCGGGGCGATCATTGCCGACGGGACGCTTGAGGAGCTGAAGCGGCTCATTCCGCCTGCGAAGAAAGAGTATGTGGAGAGGCAGCCTTCCTTGGAAGACATCTTCCTCGCGATTACAGGAGAGAGGACTGATTGCAATGACAACTAGCACGGGGCATTTCTTCTCGGATTCCGCCGTTATGTTCGGACGCTCGATGCGTCATATCCTGCGCAGCCCCGACACGGTAGCGACCTCGGTGGTCATGCCCGTCGCGGTCATGCTCATGATCGTCTACGTGTTCGGAGGCGCTATAACGGTTCCCGGGGGCGACTACATCGACTACATGCTGCCGGGCATCATCCTGATGACGGTGGCGACCGGCGTGACATACACCGCATACCGCATGTTCAACGATAAGAAGCTCGGCATCTTCGATCGGTTCCGGTCGATGCCCATCGCGCAATCATCGCCGCTTTGGGGCAATGTCCTCTCCTCCGTGATTGCGAACGCCGTATCGGTGGCAATCGTCGTGGCCGTGGCCCTGCTCATTGGATTCAGGTCGTCTGCGGGCATAGCGGCATGGCTCGCCGTCGCAGGACTCGTCGTTCTGTTCACCCTGGCGCTCACATGGGTCGCGGTAATCGCGGGCACAGCGGCGAAAACATCCGACGGCGCAACGGCGTTCTCATACCCCCTGATCTTCCTGCCCTTCGTAAGCTCGGCGTTCGTGCCGACGGACACGATGCCCTGGGCGCTGCGGATCTTCGCCGAGAACCAGCCCGTCACGCCACTGGTGAACTCGATCAGGGCCCTTCTCGAGGGCCAGCCCCTCGGCAACGAGATCTGGGTTGCGGTGGCCTGGTGCGTCGGCATTCTGATCGTCGCGAACGCAGTCGCAGTGCGGCTATACCGAAAGACCGCTTAGGCCTCCGAAGGAAGGGGCCCGCATGGCTCGCCGGCAATTGAGCTGGCTCTCTGCTTCCCGTTTTTGCCAAGCGCCTTCAGCGCCCTGTAGCCGACGAGCTGGACGGTCAGGAAGGCGCGCAGCGACTCCTCGTAGGACGCAACGGGGTAGCCCGTCTCCGCGCAGGCGGCACGCTGTATGGGAAGCGGATGGGTCGCGGGGTAGAGGCTGGAAACGTAGTTCGACAGGTCGAAGAGGAACCCCGCCGCGTCATCCGCGCCATCGAACAGGCCGCACTCAACGAGCAGGCCCGACCCCTCGGCCATCACGGCGATGATCTCACGCTTGCATTCGACAAGGCATTCCAGGCTCACATTGGTCTCTATGATGCTCGCGAGAAGCGCCCCGAGCCGCCCGAAGTTCCTATGCGAGGAGAGCATCGATGCCAGCACAGCAGCAGCATCCTTGAGGCCGTCTGCGGAAGACGCGCCCAAAGGCGTCGGGTCAATCCCCCGCATGTCTTCCAGAATTTCCCTCAGAGACCGAATGTACAAAAGCAGAAGGATCTCCTCCTTCGATTTGACGTAGTGCGACAAATTCGCGCGCGAGCAGCCCACCCTCTCGGCTATGGCGCTGAGCGTGACATCGTGGTACGACCCTTCATCTAAGATGGATTCCGTCGCATCCAGGATGCCGTCGAGCCTTTGGTCCTTCTGCTCCTGCGTCCGTGCGCGTCGATACGCCTGGTCCCCCTCGGCCACCCTCGCCTCTTTTCCGTATTGACAAGTTGCACCCTGCAACTTATATTTTAGTTACATCGTGCAACTAATTCTACGCAAGGAGCAACTGCCGTGCAATTCAGAACCGATGCCAAAAACGGAAACGAGCTGTCGGCGCTGGGCTTCGGCTGCATGAGGCTCCCCTCTACTGCGGGACGCATCGACATAGACGCATCCGAGCGCCTTATCGTCGAAGCCGTTGAGCGAGGCATCAACTACCTCGACACGGCCTACCTGTACAGCGGAAACGAGGCTGCCCTGGGAGAAATATTCGCCCGAAACCCCGGCCTGCGAGACAAGGTGCACATCGCCACCAAGCTGCCCCTGGCAAGATGCGAAACGGCAGCGGATTTCGACAAGTACTTGGAGCGCTCTCTCAATAGGCTGCGCACCGACCATATCGACTACTACCTCGTCCACAACGTAACGAGCGCAGCAGCATGGAGCCGGCTGAGCTCCCTGGGTTTCGAAGAGTGGGTGAAGGAGCAGAAGGAAGTGCGCCGCATCTTGAATGTGGGCTTCTCCTACCATGGGCCGAAAGCCGACTTCCCCCTGCTGCTCGACTCCTTCGACTGGGACTTCTGTCAGATCCAGTACAACTACCTGAACGAGGACTACCAGGCAGGCACGGCCGGTCTGATGGCAGCGGCGCAGCGCGGCCTTCCCGTTATCGTCATGGAGCCTCTCCTGGGAGGCAAGTTGGCAGGAGAGCTGCCAGCCGCGGCGCGAAGCATCCTCTCCGACGCCGACATCGGCGACGATCCGGCACGGCTCGCCCTTCGCTGGGTGTGGAACCATCCGGAAGTGACCGTTGTGCTGTCGGGCATGAGCACGCCGGAGCAGCTGCTGCAAAACATCGAGACGGCCGACGAGGCGTTTCCGGAATCGTTCGACAGCGCCGAGGCCATGGCCGTGGAGAAGGCGCGGGAGGATATCGAGAAGAGCTACCGGGTCCCCTGCACAGGATGCGGGTACTGCCTGCCTTGCCCCAAGGGCGTGAACATCCCCATGTGCTTCGCCGCGTACAACACATCCTTCGCCCATGGCTGGTACCAGGGCATGCACCAGTACATCACGGCATCGGGGGCAATGGTGGGCAATGCGCGTTTCGCAAGCGACTGCGTCAGATGCGGCGCCTGCGTTGGGAAATGTCCTCAGCACATCGATATCCCGAACGAGCTGGCGTCGGTGAGGAAGCGTCTTCAGATTCCCGGCCTTCCGACCCTGGTGCGGCTCGGCGTAAGGATGATGAGCCGTTAGCGCGATGACAGGAGCAAACAAGCTCATCGAGCCGTGAGCCTTCTTCGACCCGAGGTCTCGGCCGCTTAATGGATTATTCATCGGAATTGCGTCGAAGGATGAGGCAATTAGGGTATAATCCCTTCTGCTTTTGCGGGCGTAGTTCATTGGTAGAACCTCAGCCTTCCAAGCTGATGAGGCGGGTTCGATTCCCGTCGCCCGCTCCACGAAACACCACGGCCCCGCCATTGACGGGGCCGTTCTTCTTCCATCGATGCGCTGCAGCAGACTACTCTGCGTCCATCTCCGCAATCTGGCCTGCGATTGTCGCCTCCAGCGCGTCCATCAGAGGAAGGTACTCCCGTTTGACGAGCTCGCAGTAATGCTCTTGGTTCACGCTCATATAGTCATGGGTGCTCAGGTTCCGGTTCTTGAGCATGGCCAGCCACAGCTCCTGATCGGAGATAAGCCCCACCGCTCCCGATTGCTTGATAACATCGCGAGGAGAAGGCTTCACGTCAGCAAGCCCGTAGAACTCGGAAAGCGAGTCCTTCATGAGTTTCCAGGCGATATCGAACAGGCTGTTAAACGCGTAGATGACCGCCGCGCCATCACGCTTGCGGTACTCGGGCATCTCGTCGATGAACTCGTTCGTGTCGGCGAGAAGGCGCAAGAACGACTCGAATCGGTCACGCAATGCTAACCCAGGCATCTTCCAATCCCTTCTTATGGGCGACGTTCAAATCGACGAGATCGATGAGGAACACGGTGTCAATTTCATCGACGAGCTCTTCCACCGTGTCGAAATCGTCGCTGCGGACAGCAATATCGATATCGCTTCCAACGCGAGCCTCTTGCCGGGCCTGAGAGCCAAACAGCCACGCCTTCGACTGACGGCTTCGGCAGATCGCCGCCACGGCAGCCACGGTTTCGTCAACCGTCGTAAGGACAGACGCAGGGCGCATGGCGATATCGCAGTACTCGTACAAAGTAGCTCCCAGAGAAAAGAGCCGGGCAGAACCCGGCTCGCAGGTTATCTGGTGCGCCCAGTAGGAATCGAACCTACAACCTACGGATTAGAAGTCCGTTGCTCTATCCGTTGAGCCATGGGCGCAAGCGTCGAGCCATCTCGACAGTCAGCCCATTATAGCGTAACTTCGCGAAAGGCGAAGAGGGTCATTCCGAGTCGCGTCCCTACTCCCAGCACTCGCGCATGTAGGCCCAGCGGGTGTCGCGGGCGGCTTCGATGGCCGCAAGGTCGGCCGCGTCGTCGGCGGAGAATCGGCCCTGACGGCGCAGATAGGGCTCGATGGGCGCGAACCGCTTAGGATTGCGGGTCAGGCGGAAGGTGCCGCCCGGCGTACCCGTCAGCGCGGGCCCCTCGTACTCGGCCAGATACCACAGGCCCGTATCCACAATCTCCTTCGCCACGTCCACCATATCGGCCGAGGGGAAGCCCCAGCCCACCGGGCACGGCGCCATCACGTGGATGAAGCGAGTGCCCTTGATATCGCGGGCGCGCTCCACCTTCTTGATGAAGTCGTTCAGATACCCCACCGACGCCGTGGCCGCATAGGGAATGCGATGGGCCGCCACAATGTCGAACAGGCTCTTCTTCTGCGTGAGGCAGCCATGCTCGCGCTTGCCGGCCGGCGTCGTGGTGGTAGAGGCGCCGAAGGGCGTGAGGCTCGACTTCTGGATGCCCGTGTTCATGTAGGCCTCGTTGTCGTAGCAGATATAGAGCACATTGTCGTTGCGGTCGATGGCACCCGAGAGCGCCTGCAGGCCGATGTCGGCCGTGCCGCCGTCGCCGGCGAAGCCCACCACGGTGCAATCGTCGGGCGCGATACCCTGGGCGCGCAGACCCGCCTCGATGCCCGAGAGCACCGCTGCCGTGCCGCCGAAGGGCGTGATCATGGCGTTGTTGCCGAAAGCCAGCTGCGGGAAGTTGAAGCCCGTGGCACTCATGCAGCCGGCGGGCAGCGCCGCCACGGCATGGGGGCCGAGCACCTTGAGCGCCGCTCGCACGGCCAGCGCGCCGCCGCAGCCGGGGCACGCCTTATGGCCGTAGAAGAACTCCTCGTCGGTGATGGTGCGCGCGTTAACAGTCATCGGAGGCCTCCTTTATTGCCACTTTCCGTAGCTTCGCCATCCGTCGAAACCACGGGGCGGCTTAAGCCGCCCCCTACGGAAGAACCCGCTGCGGCCTCGCTGTCCCTCGTAGGGGCGGCCTTCAGGCCGCCCGCAGGGACGCCGTCCACGTCCAGGAACACGACGGGGCTTACGCCCGCATCACCCTCCCCCGCCGCCAGGGCCGCCAGGCGCCCGTACATCCCGCGCATCTGGTCGCGGGAGATGTCGGCACCGCCCAAGCCGCCGATGAAGTTCAGCGCCGGCGGAACCGAGCCCGTGCGGGCCAGCGCGCTCATCACGTTTGTGAACACCGTGCCCTCGAAGCCGAAGGAAATGTCCTGCTCCAGCACGCCCACCGCGCGCACGCCCGTCAGGGCCTCGGCCACTTGGCGCGCCGGCATGGGCCGCAGGTAACGGATGCGCAGAAGCCCCGCCCGTGTGCCGGCGGCGCGCAGCTCGTCCACCACGTCGCGGGCGAGCCCCGCCACCGAACCTAAAGTGACCAGCACGAAGTCGGCGTCCTCGGTGCGATAGGCCTCCACCATGCCCGGGTAGGCGCGGCCGCACACCTCGGCGAAGCGCGCCTCCACCTCGCCGATCACCGTCTCGGCGGCCAGCATGTCGCGATGGTGCCAGTACTGGTAGTGGCTGTTGTAGTCGGGACCCGCCGAGTACCCGATGTTCACCGGGCGCTCGAAGCTGAACCGGTTCTCCGTGACGTAGGGCGGCAGGAAGGCGTCGGCCTCATCCGCGGTGGGAATCTCCACCGACTCGTAGGTGTGGGTGAGCGCGAAGCCGTCCACGTTCACCATAACGGGCAGGCTCACCCGCGCGTCCTCGGCCACGGCGTAGGCCATAAGCGCCAGATCCAGCGCCTCCTGGTTGTCCTGGGCGTACACCTGGATCCAGCCGTGATCAAGCAGCGACAGCGAGTCGCGCTGATCGCCGTAGATGTTCCACGGCAGCGCAAGGGCGCGGTTCGCGTTCATCATCACGATGGGGAACCGCCCGCCCGAGGCGTAGGTGAGGCACTCGGCCATGTACAGCAGGCCCTGGGACGAGGTAGCCGTGAACGTACGCGCGCCCGTGGCCGCGGCGCCGATGGCAGCCGCCAGCGCCGTGTGCTCGCTTTCCACGTGCAGGTACTCGGCAGTCAGGCTCCCCTCCTCCACCATGGAGGCCAGCGCCTCAACCACGGTGGTCTGGGGCGTGATGGGATAGGCGGAAATCACCTGGGGCCGCGCCAGGCGCACACCCTCGGCGAAAGCCTCGTTGCCCGAGAGGAACTTCCTCATGCGGCACCTCCTTCCTGCTCGTCCACCATGGCGATGCAGGGCACGGGACACACCTTCGCGCACACGCCGCAGCCCTTGCAGAAATCGTAGTCCACCGCCAGCGACGCGAGCGTGCCCTCCTCGTCGCGCACTTTGAAGATGGTGCCGTCGGGGCAGTACAGGTAGCAGCTCAGGCACAGCGTGCACTGCGCGGCGTCGATGACGGGCCGCACGCTGCGCCACCCGGCGTTCACCGAGGTGAGGTGCCCCGCCTCAAAGCAGGTGGAGCGGGCGAACTGCTCGGGCGCGGCGGCCAGGCCATCGCGCAGATACGGTGTGAAGTCGCGACTCACAGCGCATCCCCTCCTTCCCCTTCCAGAAGCACGGCGGCGGCCAGGTCGAACAGCCCCGTGCCCGACTCCCCCGCGCGCTCGCCCAAACCGCCCACGCGCGGCAGGTCGTCGCGCGAGGTCAGCTCCTCGAAGGCCGCGTCCACGATGGCGATGTTGCGCTCGTGCAGCTTTTCCGGCATGGTGGCGTGAATACCCTCGTGCACGTCGTGCAGGCTCACGGCATCGCAGAGCGCAGGGATCGCGCCGAGAAACACCGTGTTGGGAATGGGCCGTCCCAGCACCGCCGCCGAGATGCCGTCGGCATCGATGGCCACCACGCGCGGGTCGTCGGCGCCGTGACGGCTGTTCAGCAGCATGAGACCGCCCGGGGCCAGTTCCGCATCCCACCCCTCGGCAAGCAGCGTCTCGTCCAGGTACACCAGAAGCTGGGCGCGGGCCACCGCGCTGCGGTCGCCGATGGGCTCGTGAGATATCTTGGTGAACGCGCGCATGGGGGCGCCCCGCCGCTCGGGCCCGAACGTGGGAAAGGCGAGCGCGCACTTCCCGGCCGACAGCGCCGCCGCGGCCCCCAGGCACCGGGCCGCGGTGAAGGCCCCCTGCCCACCGCGCGCATGCCAAATAACTTCCAACATGCTTATCTCTCTTTCAAAACGAATGAGCGACCATATGATCGCCCATTGTCTTTTAGTCTCTTTCTATTTTACGCCACAGGTAGTTCGTAGCGTCAGCGAGGCTCCGACAGGTGCCTGTAATTTCCTTGAGCGAACAGCCCAGTGGGCTGTTCGGCACCGTTCATGCGCCCGAGAGGGCGCGTTCTGAGCGGCATAGCCGATCAGAACTGAACGGCCTTCGTGCCGTGAGGGAAAGCGCTGAATGGCAAGGGCAGGTGCCTGTCGGAGCCGCAGCGTCGGCACGTCCGTTCGTCCGCCAGGACGAGCGGAACCTATTTATTGGCGTAGTAGTCCAGGCTGCGCGCGAGGTGGCTGACGAAGCGCTCGCCCATCACCGACAGCTCGCGGTTGTCGGCGGTCACGTAGCCCAGGTGCAGCTTGATGTCGGTCTCCAGCGGAATGGTCGTAAGGGCGCTGCCGTCGGTGATGCCCACCAAAATGCCACTCGTCACCGTGTAGCCGTTGATGGCCATGATGAGCTCGGTCAGCGACGCGCGGTCGGTGCAGGCCACCTTCTTGGCGCGCGGCACCTCGGAGAGGGCCTCCTCGAAAAACGCGATGGGCGCGTCCTCGCCCTGGTCGAAGTACACGTAGGGGTAGTCGGCCAACTGCTCGAGCGTGAGGCTCTTCGCGTTCACGAAGGGGTGGCTCGCCGGCAGCGCCACCAAAGGCGCCGACACGGCCAGCTCGTGGAAGGCCAGGCCCGCCTCGGCCAAAGCCGCGTTCAGCGCGTCCTCGGTCGCGGAGGTCTGCATGATGACGCCCAGCTCGGACGCGCCCGAGGCCACGTCGTCGATGACGCCCTGGGTGGTGCGGTCCAGAAGCGCGTAGGAGTAGGCGTCGCCGCCCGCCGCCAGGATGGTGTGGGCGAAGGACTGCACGTCGAACAGGTAATGCTGCCCGGAAATGGAAAAGTCGTAAGAGGTCATGAAGGTTCCCTTCTGCTGCGAATCGGAACGGGACACCTTACCGGGTAAGGTGTCCCACAGGGTGGTCTACTTCGCGCTCGCGCGCTCGTCGATGAAGCGGCTGGCCTTGTGCTCGGAAGAGGTGCCGAGCTTCCCGGCGTCGTACACGATCACGCGGGCCGGCTTCACGCCGGTGTGCGCCTTCAGGGCCGCCGTCACGCGGGCGGCCACGGCGTCGAAGGGCTCATCAGATCCCTGGGCGCGCTCCACGGACACCTCGTAGCGCGTGGAGAAGTTCTCGTCGTACACGCGGATGAGGTACTCGCCGGTGAGCCCCTCCTCTGCGCGCACCACGTACTCAACATCGGAGGGGAACACGTTCACGGCGCCCACGATGAACATCTCGTCCTTGCGGCCGGTGATGTGGATGCGGCCGAGGGTGCGCCCGCACGAGCACTTCTCCGTGGAGAAGTAGCCGATGTCGCCGGTGCGGAAGCGAATCATGGGACGGGCCTTCTTCATGAGCGTGGTGTACACCAGCTCGCCCACCTCGCCGGGCGCGAGCACCTCGCCCGTGGCCGGGTCCACCGTCTCCACGAGAATCTGGTCCTCCACGATGTGCAGGCCGTCCTTCGCCTCGCACATGGCCGCGCACGCGCCGTAGATGTCGGACAGGCCGAAGAAGTCGACCACCTTGGCATCCCACAGGTTCTCGATGGCCTCGCGGGTGCTCTTGATGGAGCCGCCCGGCTCGCCGGCCACGATGATGGTGTGGATGGAAAAGTCGGTGCGCGGGTCGAGGCCCTTCTCCTTGATCTTCTCGCCCAAGGTCCACGCGTAGGACGGGCTCGTCCAGATGATGGTGGGCTGGTACTGCTGCAGCACGAAGATGAGGCGGTCAGAAGGCACCGCGCCCACCCAGATGGCCAGCGCGCCCAGACGCTGGGCGCCGATGACGTCGGGGCCGCCCACGTACAGGGCGAAGTTCAGGCCGTGCACGTAGCGGTCGGTCGGGCGCATGCCGGCCTGCCAGAACAGGCGCGCCTCGGTGTCCTGCCACAGGTCGAAGTCCTCCTGGGTAAAGGGGCTTACCGTGGGCACGCCGGTGGAGCCGGACGAGGTGGCCATGAAGATGACGTCCTCCTCGGGCACCGAGCACATCTCGCCGAAGAACGAGCCCACGTGCTGGGTCTCACGCTCGGTCTTCTTGTCGATGAAGGGGAACTTCTCCAGGTCCTTCAGCGTCTGGATGTCGGAAGGCTTCACGCCGGCCTCGTCGAAGGAGCGCTTGTAGTACACCGTGTTGTCGTAGGCGTACTGGACCATCTCCTGCAAGCGCTCGAGCTGCATGGCCTCCAGTTCGGGGCGCGGCATGCACTCGATTTCCGGATCGTAGTACTTCTGGTCGTAGGGGATGTTCTTCTTCGCCATCACTGCTCCTTGTCAGAGTTCGTAGTTTCGCGAGGCATTATGAAACCAGAACCCGCGTCCCCAAACAAGACCAAACTACATACAGAATAGGGAAAGCCTGCCATCGCACCGACCGATGGCAGGCTTTCACCTGGGAAACATTCCTAGCTGAGCGTGCCCTGGGCAGCGACAACCGCTTGGGACATCTGATAGGACAGCACCACGATGCCCAGAAGCACGATGGTCACGATCACCTTTACCGCCACGTGCCACGTGCAGGCGGAACGCCACATCATCACAAGGCCCACCGGCCACAGCAGTACCAGGAAGAACACGATCCAAAAGGTCTGGTCATACCACTTCTTCTCGTCGCCCGTGGTCACGATGTCGTTGGCATGCTCGCGCGTGCGGCCCTGGCCGCGATGCGTCCAGTCGCCGTAGCTGTTGCCGTTCTCGTCCTTGAAAATGCCCATAACTGCTCCTAAAGATGACCCGATAGCTTTTGATTGGCATTCTAGCAGCAGGCAAGGGCCCCGCAAAGCACGCGGGGCCCTTGTAACGATCACGTTGGAGAACGCGCCGATACCGCAGCGCAGCGACATGGCGGTGCGACAGCGCGGCGGCGCGTGGCGGCTGGCCCTACACCAGGCCGCGGTCGGCGGCCCAGGGCACAATCCAGCAGCGGCGCCGGCAGCGGGCGGTACTCCACGCCGACACGTGGATCATGACCATGCACAGTGCGCACAGCCCCGCCACGCAGGCCGCCAGCAGGCCGTCGTAGGCGCACCAGGGCGACCACGCCAGCCACACCGCCATGCAAGCCACCAGACCCAGCACGCCGCCGTCCACCGCGAACCGGCGCCGCGCGGACGCCGTGCCCGTGGCCGCGGCCGCCTGCTCGTCGTCGGTACGGGGCCCGCCCCGTCGCACTGCCGCCCGCAACCCTGCGGCATCGTCGCCGGCCCGCAGTTGGTCGCGCACCCAGGCGTCCCGCGCCTTCAGGTTGCGGCGCGCGGCAGATTCCATGCGCAGCCGCACCGCCCCGTACAGGGCCGCAATGGCAGCCAGGGCCAAAAACAACAGGTGCAGCGGGCACAGCACGCTGAAGGGACCAGTCTGCGGCAACGACGTGGCCGTGCGCCAGGTGCGTCCCAGCGACCCGTCAGCCGACGACCAGCCGCCGTCACCGTCGCCGGTCAGCGACCCCACCGCCGACTCCGCCTTCACCCGGTAGCTCAGACGCACCGTGGTGGTGTTGCCGGCCGAGTCGGTGAACACCTGCTCGATCACATAGCTGCCCTCCACCGATCGGTCGATATACTCCAGCCGCTTACCCTGCGCGTCGTAGATGCGCACCTCGCCGGCGCTGATCTTGCCGTCAGGCTGGGCCGAGGCAATGGAATAGCGCTCCTGGAACAGGGCAGCGAAATCGTCGGGGGTCATCTGCATGTCGCGCGTGGGCACCGTCAGCTCATCGGGCACGATCACATGCTGGCGCCCGTCGTTGGGCGCGTTGTCGTCGGGCTGGGGCTTCAGCACCGAACCCGAGCCTCCCCCGTCACCGGGCTTCACCGTCACCGTCGGCGGCGTGGGCACCACACCCGACGAGCCGTTGCCGTCATCGGGGTTCCCGGGGGTGGGATCGGTGGGGCCGGGATCATCGGGCGTGGGAACAATGGGGTCGGGCGGGTTCACCACGGTGTCTTGCAGCACGTAGTCCACCTCGACCTGCGTGGTGTTGCCGTCCTTGTCGGTCACCTCGTAGGTGATGGTGTAGCGCCCCGGCTTGCTCTGGTCGATGACGTCCACCGGGTTGCCGTCGGCGTCCACCACCTCCTTCACCGTCACCGTCGGGTCCTCGCCGCCCGCGGTGCCCAGGGCGAAGTGGTCGGTCAGGATCTTGTCGGCCTCGTCGGCGGGAACGGTGCCGGGGTGCGTCTTGTCCGTCACCGTGATGGGGCCGACCTTGCCCGTCTGGGTGCCGTCGTCGGCGATGTCGACGGGCCCGGCGGGCGGCACCGGGTCGCCCGTGGGCACCTTGGGGGAGTCGGGGTCGCCCGGGTCGCTCGGCCCCTGGGGCGTGAGCGTGGGGATGCTCGGCGCCACGAGCACGTAGTGGATGTTCACCGTGGCCGTGTTGCCGTCGGCGTCGGCGGCCACCTGGCGGATGGTGCACGACCCCGGCTGCGCGGTGGGCAGCGACGCGATGGGCGCCGCGCCCGCGGCGTCCAGCAGCTCGGTCGCGGCCGTCATCGCGTTGCCGTCGGCGTCGGTGAAGTGCCAGCGGCCGTCCGCGATGGCCTTGGCCGCCGCCGCGTCCAGCGAGCCCCCGAAGGCGGGGTCGGAGGCGTCCGCAACCTGGGTGATGGTTTCCTCGTACACCGCGTGCTTCGTGCCGTCGAAGTCGGTGCTCACCGTGGGCGCGGGCGGATCGGGCAGGCCGGACCCCTCGGGACGGTCGGCCTGGGGCGGCACGACGTTCTTCACCTCGAGCACTTCACTACGATTGCCCGCGGCGTCCTCAGCCACGTAATAGCCCGCCGCCACACCCGACACATTGCCGGTGGCTGCGCCCTTGCCGCTGGTCAGCGTGAAGGTCTGCACCGTCGACGAGGGCGTGCCCGCGGCGTCGGTGGCGTACAGGTGCCACACGCCCGAGGTCACCCCGCCGCTGCGCGTCGTGGGCGTATCGTCCACCGTCACCGAGCCTGCCGCCCTATCGTACGACAAACGCGGCGGCGTGGTGTCGATGCGCATCGTATCCGATGCCACCGTAGAGGGCACCCCGGCGCTGTTGCTCGCCTTGTACGACAGCGGCAGACTGTCCACGTCATCGCTCTGCGTCCAGTCCGACGTACCCGACAGCACGATGGGCGCAGCCGAGAGCGGCGTGATAGTGAACGTGCTGTAGTCGCCCGTGTAGAACGACACTTTCACCGGCGTGTTGTTCCACCCGTTCGCATTCGGAGCCGGCAGACGCGTGTAATGGTAATCTGAACCGGGCTTGAGACTGCTCCCACCCGAATCGGGCCCCTGCACCAGGTTGCTCGCTTCCAACAAGGTACGCTGCTGCGAGTCAGTGGCGTCGAAGATGTCATCGGTCATCGTATAGCCCACAGTAGTGGCACTCTTAAGGTTATTGCCTATCACACCCTCATACTCGATGGACACCACATTACGACCGGTCAAAGTAACGGAAACCCCGTCGCCGCTCGTCAAAGATTCACTCACCTTTTCGTTGTCCACCTTTGTCGCAACAGCTGTGTCGACATTGAAGTTGTTCATAAGGCTGGAATCTTGTTTCACATGCACAGAATACTTCTCACTGCCGGCCGAAGTATTGGAGTTCCATACCTGACACACCACTCGTACACGAGTGCCTGGCTTCACGGAATCGGTCGACTTGATTTCTTTGTCGTCACTGTCATATATCTTAATCTCCTTGACAGCAGGAGAGAAGTGGGGCAACTTAATAGAGTTGAAAGTCAGTTTCCCGTATATATTCTCAGGATGCCAGTCCGCGCTTCGGTCTGACGCGTTTCTCCATTGGATACGACCGCCAAACACGAGATAGGCAGAAGTGTCGCCCCCCAATTTAGTTTTTACACTATTTATACTGGCCGAATTGCCATTCGTTACATAAGTGATCGTATCTTTCGAAGCGCTGTATTTATAGGTAATGGTATAGGAGAAGGGCGGGCCCGACGGTCGCGCAATTGCGCGATCTGAAAGATTGCCTCCCACAGCAAAGCCGTTATCCATCACGACAGTACGCAAGTTGTTTGTGATAGTGTCACCTATACGGCTGAATACTTGGGCCACAAAGGGCCCATTCAGTTGGGTGGCGAGCGCATATCTTGACAATCCCGCCTGAGTTGCATTGAGCACAGCACCGTGCTTTCCGGCAACGTAATTTAGAGCAGATTGCTCGGTCTTAAGAGAAATCTCCCAATCAAAAGTGAGAGGTATCTTCATGTTGCTAAAGAAGAAAGCACTTGATTCCCAATCGTTCCCGTTTGCACCCCCTACTCCGTAAAATTTGTAGGGGTCCTTATAAAGAGTGTCGTCCCAGTTTGTCGTAGCATAGGTCAACACGCTATTGGAAATGCTCCCTGGGTAACCGCTCTTTTGCTCCATGTCAAACAACTTTGAATAGTCGGTCGTTCCCACCGTAGCGGCCGCATACGCCTTCGGCGTGCGTTGAACACCCCCCCCAGGGACACATTACCTGCAGGGCAGCTACCGGCACTGCGAGGAATACGGCCAGCATCAGCGACAGAGCAATACGCGCACCACGGCTCAGACATTGTCGTATCAGGTCGCACCGCAACGCGTGCTTATTTCGCTGCACGATTGCCCCCCGTTCTCCCCCTCCGCTGCGAGCTGCGCATTCCTCTGCTCTCATGATCCTGCTCCTTGTCCGACATTTTCTAGGCTATCACTATCTCTGTCTCTCGTGACGGGCACCACACTTTCCAGCTTGCAATCTCGGCGCGTGTTGGCCGCGCCTGATCCTTTGCAAGAAACGACGCCAGCACACGGCAGAGCAAGCCCGATAGTGGTTGCCACATATTGCTAGATAGCAACCGGACCATGGTCGGGCCAAAATAAGTTGACCTTTTTCCTCAGCGGTTATCGTTGTCGCCAATAACGCGCGTTATCAGCCCTTCACCAGGCATAACACCGCCGCTCTTCCTCGCCGTGCTATAGTGGCGGCGCGTTCGCCGCATTCGCTTGTTGGCAATCACGCCCCAGCCGAAGGCGGCAACCCGAAAGCCAGCGCTCAACGAAACACCTCGAGCGTGTTCTCGCCGCCCGCGGCCGCCCAGCTAAACCCGCACCTGCCTGAAGGAGCCTCGCCATGGATTTCGCCTCATACGACGAACTCGCCCGCCTCACCGCGCAGGCGCAATCCGGCAGCGCCGAGGCCTTCAATGCACTGTATGAAAAGACGGCACCCATACTGCGGCTGGCCATTGCGAGCAAGGTCGGCTTCGCCGAGGCTGACGACATCCTGCAGGAGGTGTACCTGGTCGCCTGGCGCAACGTGGGCAAGATAGATCCGCGCTCGGTGGTGGCCTACCTGAACACCACGGCTCGCAACTTGTGCAGCAACCACCTGCGCCGGCAAACCCGCGATCGCAGCTTTCTGGACCCTAGCGGCAACGGGAGCGACAACGGCGCGACGGCTCAGGCGGCGGCCGATCACGGTGCGAATCCGGCCGACATTCTGGCTGCACGCGATGTCAGCCAACGGCTGCGCAAGGCCCTGGTGCGCGACCTGGACGATCAAGAGCGCAACGCCCTGCTGCTGCGCTATTTCCTGAACCTGAAAAACGCCGAGGTGGCCGACCAGCTGGGAGTATCCGAGCGCACCGCGAAGCGCATCATCGCACGGGCGCTGTCCACGCTGCGCCACAAGCTGGCCTTCATCCCCGTCGGTGCCGATCTGGCCTCCGCCTTGGCCGCCGCGCCCCACAGCGCGGCCCTTGCCGGCAGCGGCATTGCCGGAGGTGCGGGTGCTGCCGCGGCCGGCAGCACGATGGAAGCCACCACGGGTGCACCGCTTGGCACCGAGGCAGCTTCCGCGTCCCCGCTTTCCACAGCCGCCCCGGAAAACGCCTCGGCAACTCCTTCAATGGGCTCGCCCGCAGATTGCCCCTGCGGGAACGCCACCACCGAGCAGCCGGCCAACGCCGACAGGCGCTGGCGCCGCACGCACCAGATGGCGGCCGCAGCCGCCGTGGTGGCCGTTTTGGGCATCGGTCTGGCAGCTGCCGCGCTGCCCGCACCGCCCAACGACGAGCCCAGTGCGCCCGACGCCCCTGAAACGCAAGCCGCCGAGGTGTTCCCCGCCTGCGAGTCCACCGGCACCGCCGAGGGCTTCACCTGGGTGCGCGTGGCCGCGGGCACCCACCCCGTCGATCGCGTGTGGTGCACCGACGCCCAGGGGTCCATCCACCTTCCCCTTCCCGTCGACGACACCCCCGCCCCGCTCGCCAACAGCACCGCCGCCCCCGACGAGCGCGACGCCGCTTCCACCACCTACGTGTTCGACCTGCCCAGCGGCTCCTACGAGCTGCACGCCACCGACACCGCCGGCAACGAGTCCCACGGCCCCCTGGAAGTCACCCTCTACCCCGAGCCCTAACCCCGCAGCGCAAAACGGCACGCGGCGGTATCCCTCCCAGCCGCTGCGGCCTCGAACACAGCCAGAGCTGAACAGCTTGATTGGAGGGGGTTGCCCCCAGCGACCGCCCCCCATCGCCCGACACCCCCGGCAGCGCCCGGCACCTCCCCATCGCCCTTCCGAACCCCTCGCCCCATCCCCGCGAATCGCGTCGCCAAAACCGCGGGGTTTGGTACTCCAAGATTCCCGAGTTTGGTACCCGGGCATTGCGTTTTCCCAGCTCGCGGATCGCAAAGCGAGGCCCGACCGGTACCAAACCCCCCGATCCTGCCGGGACGGACGACGACACCGGCAGAATTACCGGGTTTGGTACCCTGTCGACACCGCCGGCAACGAGTCCCACGGCCCCCTGGAAGTCACCCTCTACCCCGAACCCTAACCGCCGCACACGCAAAACGGCCCCTGCGATAAACACGTCGCAGGGGCCGTGAAAGACGCCGGCTCATTGCGGGCGGGCAATACGTCCCGCCGACGCGCTACTCGGCGAGCTTCCTCGCCAGAAGCTCGTTGATGATCTTGGGGTTGCCCTGGCCGCGCATGGCTTTCATGCACTGGCCCACGAAGAACCCGATCAGCTTGTCGTTGCCCTCGCGGTAGCGGGCCACCTCATCGGGGTTGGCGGCGATCACCTCGTCCACCACGGCCTCGATAGCGCCGGTGTCGGACACCTGCTTCATGCCGCGCTCCTCCACGATGGCATCAGGATCCTTGTTCTCGTCCATGATGGCGGAGAACACCTCCTTGGCCTGCTTCGAGGAGATGGCATCAGCGGTCAGCAGCTTCACGAGCGCCACGGCGCGGGCGGCCGAAAGCGGCGTATCGGCCAGCACCTCGCCCTCGTGGGCGTTCAGGTAGGCCGTCACGTCGTTGATGATGAGGTTCGCGAGCGGCTTGGCGAACTTGCCGCCATCAGCCTCGGCCGCGGCCAGGGCCATGCACTCGTCGAAGAAGTCGGCCGTGGCGCGGTGATCCACCAGATGGCGCGCGTCATAGGCAGACAGCCCGAAGTCGGCGGCGTAGCGGGCCGCCTTCTGGTCGGGCAGCTCGGGCAGCTTGGCGCGCACGCCTTCGATGAACTCGTCGGACAGGTCGTAGGGCGCCAGGTCGGGCTCGGGGAACAGGCGGTAGTCGTCGGCCGTCTCCTTCACGCGCATGACGATGGTGCGCTTGGCGCTGGGATCCCAATGGCGCGTCTCCTGGTAGATGACGCCGCCCTCCTCCAGCACCTCGGCCTGACGGCAGATCTCGTAGGCCAGGCCGTCGTGCAGGTTCTTGAAGGAGTTCATGTTCTTCAGCTCGGTCTTGGTGCCGAGCCCCGAGGTGCCGCGGCGGCGCAGCGACACGTTGCCGTCGCAGCGCAGGGAGCCTTCTTCCATGGAGCAGTCGGAGATGCCGATAGCCAGGTAAATCTGGCGCAGCTTCTGCATGAACAGGCGCGCCTCCTCGGGCGTGCGCAAATCGGGCTCGGTCACCAGCTCGATGAGCGGCGTACCGGCGCGGTTGTAGTCCACGAGCGACTGCGTGGCGCCGGCGATGCGGCCCTCGCCGCCGCCGAGGTGCACCATCTTGCCCGCGTCCTCTTCCATGTGGATGCGCGTGATGCCCACATGGGCCACGTACCCATCCTCGGTGCGCGTGATGTTGCCGTCCGTCTCGCCGGGCTCAAGCGCGTCCAGGCGGTAGCGCTCGGCAGCCCCGCGGCCGTCCACGTCCAGGTCCAAGTGGCCGCGCATGCAGAAGGCGATGGGGCCCTGGGTGGTCTGGAAGTTCTTGGCCATGTCGGGGTACATGTAGTTCTTGCGGTAGAACATCGAGTGCTTCTCGATGTCGCAGTTGGTAGCCAAACCCGCCAGCACGATGGACTCGATGGCCGCGCGGTTGGGCACGGGCAGCGCACCCGGCAGCCCCAGGCACACCGGGCAGGTGTGGGTGTTGGGGGCCGCGCCGAACTCCAGCTTGCAGCCGCAGAACATCTTCGTTTCCAGCGTGGTCAGCTCGGCGTGAATCTCCAGGCCGATGACGGCCTCCCAGGTCTCGAATACCTCTTCGAGGGTCTTCATCTTTACGCACCTGCCTTTCCATCGGCGAAATCCGGCGCGACGGGGGCCGCTCCGTAGACCGTCTCCAAAGCCGCGGCCGCACGCAGCATGTTCGCGTCCTTGAACGGAGGCGCGATGAGCTGCACGCCCACGGGCAGGTGCGTGTCAGCGCCCAGGCCCACGGGCACCGACATGCCTCCGTTGCCCGCGATGTTGATGGAAATGGTGAACATATCCGACAGGTACATCTCGGTGGGATCGCCAATCTCGCCGAACTTGAAGGCGGTGCGCGGCGCCACCGGCGTAAGAATCACGTCCACCTTCTCGTAGGCGGCGGCGTAATCGCGCGTGATGAGGGTGCGCACCTGCTGGGCCGGATAGTAGTACGTGTCGTACACGCCGGCCGACAGGAGGTAGCTGCCGAGCATGATGCGGCGGCGCGCCTCGGGCCCGAAGCCCTCGTGGCGGCTGGCCTCGTACTGGCTGCCCAGGTCCTTGTGGCCCGGATCGCAGTAGCCGTAGCGCACCGAGTCGAAGCGGGCCAGATTGCTGAAGGCCTCGCAGGGACCCAGCACGTAGTAGGCGCTCATGGCCGCCTGGGCATGGGGAAGCTCCACTTCCACCAACTCCGCGCCCATCTTCTCCAGCGCGGAGGCGGCCTCTTCCACCTTCGCGCGCACCTCGGGCGTAAGACCCTGCGCCTCCATGAACGCCGGCACAACGCCGACCTTCATGCCGGCCACACCCTCGGCGAGGTTCGCCGTGAAGTCCACGTCGCACGGCTGGCTCGTGCAGTCCAGCTCGTCGCGGCCGGCCAGAGCGTTCAGGGCAAGGGCCGCGTCCTCCACCGAGCGGGCGAAGGGGCCCACCTGGTCAAGCGAGCTGCCGAAAGCCACCACGCCGTAGCGGGACACCACGCCGTAGGTGGGCTTCACGCCCACCAAGCCGCAGAAGGCGCCGGGCTGGCGGATGGAGCCGCCGGTGTCGGAGCCGAGCGTCACGGGCACAAGCCCCGCCGCCACGGCCGCCGCACTGCCGCCGGAGGAACCGCCGGGCACGCGCTCGGTATCCCACGGGTTGTGCGTGGGGCCGAAGGCCGAGGTCTCGGTGGAGCTGCCGAAAGCGAACTCGTCCATGTTCAGCTTGCCGATGGGCAGAGCGCCCGCACGCAGGGTGTTCTCCACACAGGTAGCGGTGTAGGGCGACACATAGTTGCGCAGCATGTTCGAGGAGCACGTGGTATGGGTGCCCGTCAGGTTCATGTTGTCCTTGTAGCCCACCGGAATGCCGGCGAGCGGGCCCATCTCGGCCAGGCGCCCTTCGGCGATGGCCGCGTCAATGCGGGCGGCGGCATCCAGCGCCAGCTCCTCGGTGGTTTCCAAAAACGAGTGCACTACCCCATCGGCGGCGGCAATGCGATCAAAGGTGCCACGGGCCACCTCGGCGGCCGAGAACTCCTTGGCGGCAAGACCGGCTTGGATCTCGCGAACGCTCATCTCTCCGAAGGTGCGAGCCATTAGCGGTCACCCCCCTCTCCCAAGATGGACGGAATGAGGAAGCTGCCATCCTCCTGCTTCGGCGCGTTTTCCAACGCCACTTCCTGAGTGAAGCTGCCACGAACCTTGTCATCGCGCATGACGTTGGAAAGATCGCCAATGGGATGGAAGGTGGGCGGCACGCCGTCCAGATCGAACTCCTTAATGGGAGCCAGGCTGTCGATGATGGCGTTCAGGTCGGCCGTCATGGTGACGACCTCCTCGGCCGTGAGCCCAATGCGCGTGTACTCGGCAATGCCCCGCACATCGGCCTCGGAAAGATGCTGCGTCATTGATCGCGCTCCTTCTCTGGGGCACCCGGGCCACACGTGCGCCCGGTTTCCCCGCTTTCAATACGTTAACCGCTCCATGATAGCAAAAGGCCGCTCCCCGAGCGCCGAAGAGCGAGGGCACCGCGAAGATTCAACAGACCCGCCGCCTCATGACAACCCGAACGTTCAGATTCAACAAGAGAGACGATCTGGGAAGCCGAAATGCCGTAAATTGCCGGTAGCGATGCAGCGCGGGAGAGCTTTGACCCTGCAAATTGGAGAAAATAGCGCATATTGACGGTTGTGATGCAGTAATTTGCGCGCAAAACCGCGCTTTCCCCCTCTTTCTGCATCACGACCGGCAATTTATGCCATTTCAGAGTATCTTCGCCTACCGCCCGCGCATCCTAGCGAGACGCCAGACCCATTAACGACGGGCCGCCCTATCGACACCACGCAGCCGCCTGGAGTCGCGGGATCTAAAGTCCGCGAGCAGCCGCGGCGGTGGCGAGGGACGCTTCTGTGATGGGCTCACCCTCGGGCACGTACACGGCCAGGCAGGGAAAGCTGGGCTTGGCGGACATGAGCGTGCCCGGCGCAAGGCCAAAGTGTTCTTCCAGACCGGCCAGCACATGGCGCACGTTGGCCTTGGTCATGCCCGCACGGCGCAGGGGCGACACCACCCCCGCCTCGACAAGCGCCTTGAACCCGGGGCGGCGCTCGGGGTCGTCGGAAGCGTTGGTGCCGTCCACGACAACCGTAAAGCCGTCGGTCGCAGCGGCGCGGCGCACCGCATCGAAGATGAAGCGCTTGCAGCGGTAGCAGCGATCGGCCGGATTCGCGCAGATATCGGCCTGCGCGAGCACGTCGGCCTCCACCACCGAGAGGGGCACATCCAGCGCCGCGGCCACAGCCCGCGCGTCTTCCAGCTCGAAGGAGGGCTGGAAGGCGGTCTTCACCAGGTAGGCATGCGCCTCGCAGCCAGCGAGCTTCGCGGCCGCCAGCAACAGAGACGAGTCGCAGCCGCCCGAGAAGGCCACGGCCAGCTTCGGCTCGCGCAGCAGATACATTTCCAGGGGCTCGCCGAACAGGTGCTGCCCCGGACCCACATCCTCGGTATCCTCGGCCACCATCGCCTCGTAATTGGCGGGCGCAGCCCCTTCCTCCAGCGATCCGACCTTTCTCACATCCATGGCAGAGCCCATGGCGCTCCCCTTCCAAGCATGCGGGCAGCCCGAAGGCCGCCCGCCCAACCCGCGCGGCGCACAACCGTCGCGGGCGATCAACCTGCTTCCACCCTAGCGCAGCGTGATGCCCTCGGGCAGCTCCACGTCGCGCCAGTCCTCGCGTTCCTCGTCGTCCTCGGGCTCGGCCTGAACAACCGCCGTCGGCTTCTCGGGCTCGGGCGCGCCGAAGGCCTCGCGGAATGCATCGGCGTGCATGCGCGGCACGGCGAACACCACCTGCGGCACCGCGCCGGGATGATCGGCGATCCATCCCCGCGCAAGCTCGATCACCTGCTGAACGGGATAGCCGTTGCGTCCGCAGCCGAAGGCGCCCATAATGAGCGTTTCGGCGTCGTTGGCGGCCGCCACCCGGAAGATGGTCTCGATGCGGTCGGCCAGGGCCTTGTCGCACTCGCGCTCGGAGCGATGGTTCTCCAGGGCGAAGGCGCGCACCGGCTCGGCGATGACCAGCACGTCGGCGCGGCGCGTATCGCCCCCGCGCGAGAACAGCACGTCGGGCACGTACAGGGCGCGGTCGGTGAACAGCGAGCCGCGGCGGTAGTCGCGGTTCTTGTCGTAGAAGTCGCGCTTGTGGGCCACAAGCACCGGGTACAGGTTGCTCTCGGAGCAGAGAATCTGCTCGGGCCCGAAGGCGCCGTCCTCGTAGGCGCCGCCGGGACGCGTGAAGGCGCCCGGATCCACGATCATGGTCTTGCCCGCGGCATCGCGGTACAGCGCCTCGGGGGCGAACGACGTCACCACCTTGACCGTCGTCTCGGTAGCGGCGGGGCGCTCCTCGGCCCCAGCGGCCGCCTCGGCCCCAGCGGCCGCCTCGGCCTCCTCAGCTGCCTCCTCGGCGATCTCGGCCTCCTCGCGTGCATCCCCGTCACCCGCCTGCGCCCCGTCGGCATCGGCCTCGGCCATCTCAGCCGCCGTCTTCGCCGCCTCGGCGGCTTCGGCGCCCCACAGAAGGGTGCGGCCCTCCCCTTCCTCGTAGATGCGGGCCGCCGCAATGGCCTCGTCGGTCTCCGTCCCGAATGCCGCCTTCATAAGGCCGGTATGCCGCGCCGCCTCGCGCCGACGCTCCTCGCGCACCTCGTCTCGATTCGGGCGCCGCGCGCCGCCTCGCTCACTGAATTCCGCCATACCCTGCACCTTTCCAACGTGTTATGCCGCCTTGATTGCAATGCTATTCTACAAGATGGCGAAAACCTCTGGGGCGAAATGTGCAGACTCGCCATGCGGAAGCGCCCCCGCAGGCGTACAATGGGCGCGCAGGAAATCGAACGCCCCGAAGGAGAGAGCCATGGCGAACATCCGCGAAGAATACGTCGACTACCACGGATTCAAAACCTACTGCAAGATCGTCGGCGAGAACCAGCCGGGCAAGAAAACGCTGCTGATACTGCACGGTGGCCCGGGCTGCACCCACAACTACCTGCTGCCTTACGCCGAGATGGCCGATCGCTACGGACGCCAGATCGTGTTCTACGACCAGATCGGCTGCGGAAAATCAAACATCCCGCATCAGGACGACAGCTTCTACGACTACGATCTGTGGGTGAACGAGTTCTACGCCGTGCGCGAGGCGCTGGGACTGAACGACATCCACCTGTTCGGCAACTCGTGGGGCGGCATGCTGGGCATGCTGTGCATGATGAAGGACGATACAGGCGTGAACTCGTTTGTCATCAATTCGTCGCCCGTGCGCATGACCACCTGGCTGAACGAGGCGAATCGCCTGATCAAGTACATGCCGCCCGAGATGCAGGCCGCCATCGCCGAGGCCGAGCGCACCGGCGACTACGAAACCCCCGCGGCCAAGGCAGCCTACGACGAGTACTACAAGCGCCATGTAACCGGCCTGTACGAGCGCGATTACCCGCAGTACCTCATCGACGAGGTGGAGGGCACCGGCGAATGCTACATGGTGATGCAGGGCGCCAGCGAGTTCGTGGTAACCGGCAAGATGCGCGACTGGGACATCCGAGAAGGCGTGAAGAACATCAAGGTGCCGTGCATGGCGTTGTCGGGCACCGACGACGAGGGCACGCCGCTCGTGATCAAAGAGGGCGTCGACCTCATCCCCGGCTGCGAGTGGACCCTCATCGCTGGCGCGCCCCACATGTCCTGCGTCACCCATCCAGCGGAATCCATGGAGGCCGTGGAGAGCTTCATCAGCCGCTTCGAGTAGCCCCGCCCCCAACCGAACAAGACCGAAACAAAGGAAAGGCGCCCCTGCCTCGCCGCCGGGACGCCTTCTTCGTATACCCCGCACGGCCCGGGCCGTTACGAGGCAATTGCGCGCACCCCTTAGCTCTGCCGGGCTCTCCCCCGCAGGCACCATCCCAGGGCAATGGCCAGCGTGCCCAAGGCCGGCACGATCATGACGAGCCACATGAGCCCGTAGCCGTCCGTGATGCCGCCGGCCGCGGACGCCAGGGCCTCGGCCACCGCACCCCCGGCCACCGGCCCCAAAAGCATTCCCAAATCGAGGCCCGTGAACATGGTGTTGCTGGCCGCTCCGCGCCGGTCGATGCCCACCGAAGCGAGTCCCATGGACTGCAGAAGCGGCGCGCAGCAGCCGAACCCCGCCGAACCGATAACAGCGGCCAAAAGGAAACCCGGCAGCGTTTGGGCGCAAAAGAGCGCCACATAGGAGGCGGCGAAGCAGATCGTTCCGAAAACGAGCACCCGGGGCGTTCCCACCCTGTCGGCAAGGCCGCCCAAAACCGGTCGCGTCACCACCAGGCACAGCGCGTACACCACGAAGAACAGCCCCATATCCGCCACGCCGCGCCCGTAGCCGTAGAGCACCACGTAGGAGCCCATGCACGAGAACGACACGGCAATGAGCGTGAGGGCGCAGGCCTTGCCCACCGCCTCGCGGGCGAACATGCGGGAGAGTCTCAGCTGGTACGGCAAGCGCTCCCGGTAGGGCTCGCGGATGGCGAAGATGCCGGCCATGGCCACTACCAGAAGCGCCGCGGCCAGAAAGTACGCGGCCGAAAATCCCACGGCGCCCACCAGGTAGAGCCCCGTGGCCGGCCCGATCACCTGGGCGAAGGACTGGGCCAACGCGTAAATGCTGATGCCGCTGGCGAACTTCGCGGGCGGCAGGTACTCGGACACGAGCGACATGGCCAGAGGCCCGCTGCACCCGATTCCCACGCCGTGGAAGAGCCTGATGGCGATGAGCACGCCCAGCGAATCGACGAACCCGTAGGCGAAAAACGACAGGCAGATGACGCCCTGGGAGACGAGCAAGAGCCGCTTGCGCGAGAAGCTGTCGAAGGCGGGGCCGGCGAAGGGGCGCACAAGCAGCGCCGAGAGGGTGAACGAGCTCACGACGACGCCCACCATGGAGGCCGTTGCCCCCAGCGAGTCGGCGAACACCGGCAGCGTGGCATTGGCCATGAACGCCGCCATAGACTGGAAGAAGTTCACCGCCATAAGGACGACGAAGGGCGCGCTCCAGATGGAATTGCGCATCTCCGCTTCCACGTTGCCCCTCTCCTCTTCCGCCGTCGCATTCTCGCGATCATCAGCCATCGCACTCTTGCGGGTCTTGGCCATCGCACTTTCTCGCTTCTGGACCGTCGTTAGCATTCCCATACCATAGCGCGATCCTCGCATATCGGGCAACCTGGTGACGTGAAGCGGCCTTCGAATGCGCAAAATCGGACTTATATAGCCAACCGAAAGACCCGGAGAGAGCCAAAGGGACGATTTTTGCCTATATAAGTCCCGAAATCTACAAGCCCGCGTCCCTATGATGCTATATAAGTCGATTTTCGCGCACCGAAGAGGCCCTTTTTGTCACCAGGCCCATCGTGAGAGCGTCGAAGGCATGAGGTGCCGACATCGCCAGGGAGACCTACGGCAACTATCGATGGCAGAAGCGCGAAAAAGCCGGGATGCCGCCGCTGGGACGCCTACACGTTGAACTTGAAGTGCATGACGTCGCCATCCTGCACCACGTATTCCTTGCCTTCTTGGCGAAGCTTCCCGGCATCGCGGCAGCCCTTCTCGCCGCCGAGGGCCACGTAGTCCTCGAATGAGGCCGTCTCGGCTTTGATGAAGCCGCGCTCGAAGTCGGTGTGGATGACGCCAGCCGCCTGAGGGGCCTTCGCGCCCACGGGAATGGTCCAGGCGCGGGTCTCGGTCTCGCCGCTCGTGAAGTAGCTCTGCAGACCCAGAAGCGCGTAGGCCTCGCGGATAAGGCGCGCCAGGCCGCTCTCGGCAAGACCCAGAGCCTCCATGTACTCCTTGGCCTCGGCCGGATCCATCTCTGCCAGCTCGGCGATGTCGGCCTCCACCTTCGCGGAAATGGGCACGGGCACGCAGCCGTCGATCTCGGGCAGCTCGGCGTCCACAGCGCCCTCGTCCACGTTCGCGATGTACAGCATCGGCTTCATGGTCAGCAGATGCAGCTCGTAGATGGCCGCCACCTCGTCGTCGGAAAGCCCCAGGGTGCGGGCGCGATGGCCCTCGTTCAGGCCCGCGAGCACCTTACGCGCCGCCTCCAGCTTCGCCACGCCGGACTTGTCGCGCTTGGCTTCTTTCTCAAGGCGCGGGATGGCCTTCTCCACCGTGGCGATGTCGGCCAGGATGAGCTCGGTCTTGATGGTGTCCACGTCGCTTTGCGGATCCACCTTGCCGGCCACGTGGGTCACATCCGGGTCGCCGAAGAAGCGCACCACCTCGGCGATGGCGTCGGTCTCGCGGATGTTCGCGAGGAACTGGTTGCCCAGGCCCTCGCCCTGGCTCGCACCGGCCACCAGGCCCGCGATGTCCACGAACTCCACTGTGGCAGGCACGATTTTCGCCGGATGGTCGATCTCGGCCAATGCGTCCAGCCGCTCGTCGGGCACCGGCACGATGCCCACGTTGGGCTCGATGGTGGCGAACGGGTAGTTGGCGGCCAGACCGCCCTTGTTGGTCATCGCCGTGAACAGCGTGGACTTGCCCACATTGGGCAGTCCCACGATACCGATTGAGAGAGCCATTCAAATTCCTAACTTGAAGCCAATTTCGCAGTCGAACCATTATAAGACTTAATTACCGGATTCACAGGTTCGCCCAAGGAAGACAGCGAGGGTCCGACAGGCACCTGCAATTGCCCCGCCTTTCGCCCAAGCGTACTCAGGTACGCGCCGCGACGAAAACAAGGGGCAAGGGCAGGTGCCTGCCGGACCCGCAGCATCGAGCGGTCCGCCCGTCCCGAAGGGCGGGCGGAACAAAAGCCTACATGCTGAAGAAGCCGAACTGGGCAGCCACGTAGGCCACCAGAATCACGACCACCAGCACGGGAGCAATGTACTTGATCATGACGGTCCAGGCACCGGCCAGCGAGAACTTGCTGGACACGCGCACCTCGTCGATGATGGTCTTGGGCTTCACGATCCAGCCGACGAACACGCAGGTGAGCAGCGCCACGATGGGCATCAGCACCGAGTTGGAGATGAAATCGGCGAAGTCGAGCATGGAAGAGCCCTCGCCCAGAGGCTCGATGAACGACAGCCCGTTGTAGCCCGCGTTCACCAGGGCACCGGCAACCACCACGAAGGCGATCACAATGCCGAGGGCCTTGGCGCGCGTGCACTTCATGCCGTCCTGCACAATGGAAACCAGCGTCTCGGTCAGCGAGATGGCGCTGGTCAGCGCCGCGAACAGCACCAGCAGGAAGAACAGGAAGCCGATGATGGTGGCCATGCCGCCCATATCCACGAACACGTTTGGCAGCGTGATGAACATCAGCGAGGGACCCGCCTTGGCGGCCACGGCATCGCCCGAGCCCACGGCCACGAAGGCGGCCGACACGATGAGCAGGCCGGCGATGAACGACACGCCCAGATCGAAGAAGCCGATGCGGGTAACCGACGAGGTGAGGCTGTCCTGCTTGCGCATGTAGGAGCCGTAGGTGATCATGATGCCCATGGCCAGCGACAGGCTGTAGAACATCTGGCCCAGGGCGCTGATGACCAGCTCGGGCGAGAACTTGCTGAAATCGGGCGTCAGGTAGTACAGCGCGCCGTCCACGGCGCCCGGCATGGTCAGCGTGTAGATGGCGATGCCGATGGCCATGATGATAAGCGCCGGCATCATGATCAGATTCGCCTTCTCGATACCACCCTTCACGCCCAGGCCCACCACGATGAACACCAGGGCCATGAACACGAGCATCCAGATGTAGCTCTCCACGTTGGAGGTGATGAAGCCGGTGAAGAAGTCGCCGCCGTCAGCCAGGGCCTCCGGCCCGTTCACCAGGTAGGCCGCCGTGTACTTCGTCACCCAGCCGCCGATGATGCAGTAGTACGGCGTGATGATGAAGGGCACCGCCGAAGCCAGAATGCCGATGAAGGCATACTTCTTGCCGAAGCTCTTGAAGGCGCCGATGGCGGACTGCCCGGTCTTACGGCCGAGGGCCGTCTCCAGCAACAGCAGCGACACACCGAAGGTGAACACCAGCACCACATAGGTGAGCAGGAAGGTGCCGCCGCCGTATTTCGCCGCCAGGTAGGGGAAGCGCCACATGTTTCCCAGACCCACCGCCGAGGCGGCCGCGGCCAAGATGAAGGCCCATTTGCCGGACCAGGAGGCTCGTTTCTCCATAGTTGAACCCTTTCTTTCCTTTCCCATTTCCGAGGCGCCCCCAGCGCCTCTGCCCAAATACAAGGAACGGGCGGCTACATCGCGCTCGCGGTGCAGTCGCCCGTCGAAACTGTGTGATTATATCGTGAAACCGTTGGAAATCCCCCACCTTTCTGGGGAAAGGATCAGCGTACCCCCTGGTTGGAAGCCCGAGATGAGCCTTCGCCCGCAAGCCGCTCCACCTCACACCGCAGGGGCGACCTTCAGGCAGCCCGTCAACCACGTCCCCCCTCCGTAGGAGCGGCCTTTAGGCCGCCCGTCAATCGCGACCTCCCTCCGTAGGGGCGGTCTTCAGACCGCCCGTCAACTATGGCCGATGGGCGGGCTGAAGCCCGCCCCTACAAGCCCGCCCCTACAAGCCCGCCCCTACAAGGGTTTGCACCCGGATTGGGGGGGGG
>NZ_JAYMFF010000007.1:0-152574 GCF_035989245.1 Adlercreutzia wanghongyangiae
TTTGCACCCGGATTGCGGTCGGCCTGAAGGCCGCCCGCAATCCGTTACTCGAACAGCTCGGCAGCGCGTTCCAGCTCGCTCACGATGGCGATGTGCTGGGGGCATACGCTCTCACAGGCACCGCACTGGATGCACCTGCTCGCCTTGCCGTCGCCGGTGTTCCAGTTGTAGTTTTCCTGGGCGCGATAGGCATCGCCCATCTGGTCGTAGATGTTCAGCGACTGCATGATGGTGTTGATGTGCACGCCCTCGGGGCAGCCCTTCATGCAGTAGCGACAGTCGGTGCAGGGCACGCCGGGCAGGGCGGCCAGCGCTGCACGGGCCGCATCGATCACCGCGTACTCCCCTTCCGTCAGCGGCACGCCGTCGCGCATGATGGCGGCGTTCTCGGCCACCATCTCGGGCGTGTTCATGCCCGACAGCACCGCAATCACATTTGGAAGCGACCCCGCGAAGCGCAAGGCCCACGAGGCGATGGGGGCACCGGGCTCGGCCGCACGCAGGATGTCGGCCACGGCATCGGGCAGGCGCACGAGCGTGCCGCCCTTCACCGGCTCCATGATGACCACGGGAAGGCCGCGTTCCTGGCACACCTCGAAGCAGCGGCGCGACTGGATGATGTCGCTCTCCCAGTCAACGTAGTTGATCTGCAGCTGCACGAAATCCACGTCGGGATGCGCATCCAGCACCTTCTCCAACTCCTCCGCGTTATCGTGGATGGAGAAGCCGAAGTTCCGAATCTTGCCCTCAGCTTTCTTCTGGGCGCAGAACTCCCACAGGCCGTACTCCTCGAAGGGCGGCGTGAGCGACTCGCCCAGGTTGTGCAGCAGGTAATAGTCGAAGTAGTCCACCCCGCACTCGCGCAGCGACTTGTCGAACATGGCGCGGGCGTGATCGGCATTGCTCGCAAGCCACGCCGGCAGCTTGGTGGCCAACTGGAACGAGTCGCGCGGATAACGCTCCACCAGCGCCTTCTTCAGCGCCCACTCCGACTTGCCGTTATGGTAGCCACGGGCCGAATCGAAATAGGTGAACCCCGCGTCCATAAAAACATCCACCAGCTCGCAGCATTTGTCGATGTCGATAGCCGCCGGATCGTCCGCGTCCGTCAGCGGCAGCCGCATGAACCCGAACCCCAGCGGCGCCAACTTCCCTGTTTTCTCCATCATGACCCCCGTTCTTGTGCAAACGCGCAAATTACCAGTGAGACCATCATAGCATGGAGAACCGCCCCGAAAAGCAGCCGCTGTAGGATCCTTCGACTCCGGCGCTTCGCGCCTTCGCTCAGGATGACATGGGGCCGCACTTAGTACGCCACGCTCCAGAATACGAGGCCGCGGGCCGGTGCGTTCTCGCCGGCGGCCCAGCAGTCGAAGATAGCGACCAATTAGCGGGAGGCGAGCCACTCTCCTGCCACCTGGTTTAAGGGCACGGGAAGACTTTTGAAGTCATCACTCTCAAGCCAATCGAGGGTGCCATCCTCAACAAGATCGTATAGAGCAGTTGATTCACTCCGTTCGCTGTTAAAAGAGACGAGCCCGACCAAAAGCGAAGGTATTTCCGCTTCCGACTCCATGAGCTCATAGGAAGGGACGGGGATCTCGTCCACTTGAGACCCAAAGCGGGCAAGCATATCGGAGACCGCATTCGGGAAGGGAAGGGAGTGATTGCACACCGCATCGTCAATGAGACCGTCCATATCGCGCTGATTCATTTCGAGCAGACCTGTTAGCTCTCTCAGCGCTACGCCCTTGCACTTGCCCATGGCAAGCAGAAGCGCCATCGTATACCGCACATCATCAAATTCGTGCTCCTTAATCACGGAAGATCGCGTGAGCACGGGATAGGCAACCATTATCGCTCCTCAACATCATAGGATTCTACAAAATGCAGGAAAGACAGCGCAGGCTCCGCAAGCATAACTTGATGCGTTGGATAGCTAAATCGCGCAAGCCGCCAGAATTCACCACGGTCTATGGAGCCGGCAAGAAAGGACTCGACATAATTGTAGACCTTGTCATCCGCCATGGGACCTTCAACATAGGTGTAATCGTGCATCTCACCGGCTCGACAGGCTGCAATAAAGTCGAGCCATTCATCGCTCATCGCGGGAAACAGCAACGACGAGCAAGTCTCCAAAGCGCGCCCTCGCTCAAACCTATAGACGCTCACAACAGGCCTAGCATCACTATCCGAACGAAGCATGTTGCGATACTTTCTCATGGCCCACTTCTCAGCCTGCTCCTGCAGAAGAGTGAGGTAAAACCCGTTGCCAAAATCCTTGGCGTAAGTACCTTCAATCACACGAGGCGCCTCCACTGGCAAAAAGCTACCGTGGAAAAGCATCATTGTGTCATCGCTCATGAAGCACCTCATTTCTCGCGAACAATCATTATGCCATGGATCAAACACATCGCGCAGCCCGCACCATACGCATGCAGAAAGAAAGCAGCGCTCAGTACGCTACCGACCAGAAGACGAGGCCGCGGGCCGGCGCGTTCTCGCCGGCGGCCTGGCGGTCGCGCGCCGCGAGCACCTCAGCGACCCAGTCGGCGTCGCGCTGGCCGCGGCCCACCATGACCAGCGTGCCCACGATGGTGCGCACCATGGAATGGAGAAAGGCGTTGCCGCGCACGGTGATGACCTGGTGCGGCTCGCCCATGATAGTCTCGGGAGCGAAAGACACCTCGCTCACATGGCGGCAAGTGGGTTTGCCCACGGCCGAGGCGGCCATGCAAAAGCTTTTAAAGTCGTGCTCGCCGATAAGATGCGCCGCCCCGCACTCCATGGCAGCCACGTCCAAGTTCGGCCCCACGAACCAGGCGGTACGGTCAGTGAACACCGGCGGCGTATCGCCCACAGCCAGAAAGTACCGGTATTC
This sequence comes from Adlercreutzia wanghongyangiae, assembly GCF_035989245.1. NCBI lineage: Bacteria > Bacillati > Actinomycetota > Coriobacteriia > Eggerthellales > Eggerthellaceae > Adlercreutzia > Adlercreutzia wanghongyangiae. Next base: position 2,882 of record NZ_JAYMFF010000007.1, read on the forward strand.
ACGCTCCACGGCGTCGAAGCGAGCCGAGAAGCCGCGCGGGCGCTCGTCAACAGCGCGCACCACAATGCCCTCGCCGGTAAGCGCGTTCAGCGAGCGACGCAGGGTGTGAAGCGTGCGGTCGCGCAGCTCGGACGTGTCCACATCGAAGGACACCACCTGGCCACGCGCATGCACCCCCGCATCGGTGCGGCCGGCGCACACCACATCTACCGGCCGGCGGAACAGCAGCGCCAGGGCGTCTTCCAATTCGCCCTGCACCGTGCGCTGCCCGGGCTGCTTCGCAAACCCCGCAAACGGCGCCCCGTCATAGGCCACCGTGCACGACAACGTGCGCTCGTAAGCACACTCCGCTGCGCGCTGCTCCAATGTCGGACGAGCGATGCATAGACCGTTCAAGTCGGCGTTCCTTTCTTACACGGGCACTTACCAAGACGGATCATAGCAGAACATGCTGAATTATGATGTCGAACGAAACCTGTTAGAACCCTATTCAGCCACTTGAAGACTCCCCAAGATGCTCGCCAGCTCCTGTCGCTGCTCATTGCTCAAGCCTTCTATATCGGCGCTAAAGCACACGGCTCGGCCGAGAAAATCAAACGCAACACAGTTGGTGTCCTGTATTGTCGACAGGGGGGACTGCTGAAGATACGAGACGGGGACAAGAACCATCTCCGAAGTCAGATTATCGGGATCGCTGGCATCCTTTGGATAAATCGCTTCGGCAACCACATAGGAACCAGCGCTCTCTCCAGGAGGTGCAAGCGCCGCATCCGCGACTTTCACCAAACGCGCTGTCCGCTCCCTATCAACGCATATCCACATATCTCCCCCATACCAGTCAAGGTATTCAAGCTGAACAGCTAGCGGGATTCCACCGGCTTCCTCAGGCGAACTGACATCAATTACCGCACTCTGAGGACCCCACGGCGATGTCTCAGATCCAATAAGAGATGAGCACTTCCAATCAGCGGGGTGAACAAAGGAGAGTTGCGGTGCATCCCCGGGAAACTTTGTGGTGCAGACCACTCGCCCAGATCCCACATTCCTGTGCGAAGAGGAGGCGGAATCCTTTTCAAGTGAACCACTTTCACCCTCACCGTCGACAGCTGACGGGATGTCGAAGCTCTGCGTTTCATCAAGAAGCGTGATGGCATCGCCTGAATCAAAAAGCTCGAGATCAAACCCTGCAACGAGATCCCAGCCCAACACGTTCAAATCTTCCATAACGAGACTTCCGCTAATAGGCAAGGTGACTTTCTGGGATAACGTACCCGCAAATTTCTTGGAGATACCGGGAAGTTCCACTGCACCGTCTGGGGATGGCACAGTCGGCAGAGCAGTCAGCTCGGCACTTATCTGCACCGCAAGACCTGTCGATAACTCTACACCGCTCACACCATACAGCAACGCTTTGAACGAAACCGATACCTCTCCTTCCACATCCGCGCCAAAGCTCTCATCAGCAAGATTGAAGATCGGGCGCGGGAACAGCGACCTATCCTCGTTGATGGCCCGAGGACCGCCTCCCGTCGTGTACTCGAAACCGACGCATTTTTCAATCTTACCCGCCAGCTGAAGCTCACCCTTTTCCGACGATGACGTGGACACTTCACTTCCCCAGCCTGTTTCCACTGAGCATCCTAAGCCGTGGGCGTTCCCACTCAACGATGCCTCAGCCGAAATACTCGGCGCAACGACTACCGGAAGTGGTCCTATGTTGAATTCAAACGGCCTCAGCACCCTATTGAAGAGCTCCGTGCTGTCGAGCTCAACGCCGTCAATCGATATCTCCAAGCTGATCGTATCCGTAAGCCGAAAGGTCAATTGATCCCAATTAACGGAAACCGCAATCTCGAGATACTGCCATGCCTCAGCCGATAACGAACCCGCCTTCTTTTCAAACAGCGGACAGCCTAGCTCCCCTTCGAATGAAAACCAGCCATCATCAGCGAACGCCTGCTCAATTAGAGGATTTCCCGATCGGTCTTTCAGCTGATTAATACGATAATTTCCAGCCTCGTCGACGGCAACCCGCACCTTCACATCACATTTTTCGATAGCATCGACCAACGACGCCTGCCGAATAGGAATGCGCCACCCCTCCCCCACAACCTCGGGCTTGCCCATCCAGCAAAGCAAGCCATTAGGGGTCGCGCTAGTTATACCAGCCGCAAGCACATCTCCTTCAACGATGCCATCGAGGGACGAAACGGTCACGGAATCGGCGTCGCTAGCCAAAATGGTGAAGGGCGACGACCCCTCCTCATAAATGACGACGTTGTCCTTCAGAACAACGCCGTCGTCTGCACCGTTCTTCCAGATAAGAACGGCGGCCGCCACCATCAGCAAAGCGGCCAATATGGTGACAACGAGCAGGGCGATAATCAACCGCCGCCTCGTCTGAGGAGCGGGATGCGCGGATTGCGCCATGGACATCTCCTTGGGAAACGAAGGGGCGGGAATCGCTAGCCGTGAACACGGCTCTGCTGGTAGCTTGCCAAATAGTCGGTGAATTCCGGCGAGGTGTCGGAATTGCCCGTACGCCAGGCCTTGTGATCGATGATCTCGCTTTCAAAGCCGTAGTAGGCATCAATGTAGGCAATCAGCCCATCCAGAGCCTCAAGCTGGGCCTGGGGATAATCTCCGGAACCGCCCACATGCACCATCTCGATGCCGATGGAATAGGAATTCATCCCGTAGTCGGCAGCCCAATCGCCTATGGGCTGGGTGCCGCGCATATCGTCACGCGACTCGTCCTCCACGCCATAGAGCTCGTTGTGCCCTGTGTCACCATAGCCCGCATGATGCACGATAGTGTCCAGCGGAGCGCACTGCACGATAGTGCCATCCTTGTTCACCACGAAATGAGCTGCCACGTAATTGCCGTTGGAATCCCACCAGTCGATAACCGAGCTGGCATTCGAATCGCCCTCGGTATCGTGCAACACGATGTACTTCTGATGCTCGGGACCCTTCTCGCCGTGCACGAAGTCAGAGCGGAAATCCTCACTGAGGGAAAGCTGGGCACGCAATTGGTCGGCATCGGGAGCCGCAGGCTCAGGCGCCGGGGCTTCTTCCGACGACTCCGCCTCCTCAGCTCCAGCAGCATCGGAAGCGTCATCTGCGGGCTCAACATCTTCTTGCGGCCGATCGAAAATCTGCACATCACGGGGCTCTTCCACCTCAATGGGAATCATCGGCAATTCCTCGGTTTCACGCGCACAGCCCGATGCAACGCACGCTGCCAGCAGGGTCAAAACCGCCGCCCAGACAACGGGACCCATCACTCGCGACCAGTTTCGATCTTCCACGCTCGTCACCATCCTCTTCATCAGTCAACGCCCCGCGCAAGGACCTCTCGGCAAACAAGGGAGGAATGGAGCAGCGCGCCCCATTCCTCCCGAACATGCGAACATGCCAAGGAATTGCTAACCCATAAGGCTCGCGGCACCAACGCCCACTGCCGAGCAGGCGGAGACCACGGCCAAAAGTAAAATCAGATCGATGAAGGACAGCACCGTGCCCGCAATGGCCAGGCCCCGGGGCACCCTGAAAACGCCGATGACAGAGAGAACGGCGCCCAGCAGCCACACAACCCATCCCAGCACAGGCACCCAAGAGGTGAACACACCGATCAGAGCAAGCACGAAACCCGCCGTGCCGAGACCGTTCTTCTGAACCATGCCCTGCATCTGAACGTTGACCACCTGGGTCGTACCGGGAGCCGCCGCAGCCGCAGCCGGAACCGCATCCCGCTCGATAATTGCCGCACCTGCGCTATTTCCGCACGAGGCGCAGAACTGGGCTCCATCGGGGTTCTCCGTCCCGCATTTCGGACAAAACATCTTCCTTCTCCTTTCAATAACACTTATAACGCCTTCGCAACCAGCGAGCGCTCTCCCCGCTCGCGATCACTGCCAAACCCTTACAAGTACTGCGACCCACGGCTTTGCTCGAGTGCGAGCATCGTCTCGGTGTTCTGCTTCTCGACCGCCGAGAGCGGCGAGGGCATTGCATCGAATTCCTCGGGCGAATAACGCTGGGTGTACCAGCTCTTCCCCCCAAAGTACTGGGCCAGCTCCTGATTCAGGAACCCGCGGCCGTGTCGTGCGAATATCTCGTTGCGAGCCACGAAAAGCTCCCAGTCCGACAGGGCGCTCAGCTCCGAGGTCGTGTAGGCATGGGTATCGCTATCGGGCAGAATGTATTCCGATGCCGCCGGTTCCGCGGCCGGTGCCGGCCCGGGCTCCGGTGCCGGAGTCTCGCTGCTCGCAGCCTCCGCATCGGCGCTCTCCGACGCTGCAGCCTCCGCATCGCCGGCCTCGGGCTCGGCGGGATCGACGGCATTTTCCTCGTCGGCAGACGACTCGTCCCGAGAAGCATCCTCCGCCGTTGCCGGAACTTCCTCTACAACCCGCTCGTTCGACCCCGCACTTGGCCCTAGCAGCAGGAACAGCACCACACCGGCTGCAGCCAGCAGCACTACCCCAGCTGCAATCAGGCCGATAATAAGCCCTTTGTTCGACTTCTCTTGCCCACCTTGCCGGGGCTGTCCCGCTTGCTTCGGATGTGCGGCGGCCGGCACGGCGGCGACCACCCGCTGATGCGAGCCCGCCGTGGCGAACCCGACGGGCTTTCCGCAACGAGTGCAGAATGCCGTATCGCCCTTAAGCGGCGCTCCGCAACCAGTGCAGAACGCGGAGGCGCCGGCGCCGGCCCGATCTTGAGTCATCGCAACCGTCTTACCTGTGTCCGCAGCATCAGCCACCGCAGGCATAGGCGCCGCGGGGGAAACGGCGGCCACCGGCGCGAGAGGCACGGTGTCGGCCATCGATTCCCCGGCAGCCTCCGCTCGCGGAGCCGGCGCACCGCATCCCTCGCAAAAACTATTTCCCTCTTTAATGTCTTTTCCGCAGCGCGTGCAGAACATAATCATCCTCCTGCATATCGTCGGGCAAGATCGCTCTACTGCTTGTAGACGACTCCCGTGCCATCGAAGACGGTAGAGGACACCTCGCCGTTCCAGCCGTCCGTCTCGTCTTGTCCGATGCTCATGGAGTCGATCTCGATGGACTTCGAGCCGTCATCGCTCTGGATCAGATAGCCGCTCAAACTCGCCTGACGGCTGCCATGGTCGCTGTCGCCCTGAGCTTCGAAGTAATAGGAGTAGCCGTCCGACTGTCCCTCGTAATCAGAGGTGGCGGGCTCGATAGCCGCCGTCAAGGTACCCGAAGCCTCGCTGTACGAGTCGGGATTGCCCCAACCGCCTTCCTCGGTCCAACCGTTGATCTTATAGGTGATGGTGAACGTGCCCGTCTCAGCATTCAAACCGCTGATGGTGAACTGGGCGAGCTTGGTCAAGTCGCCGGTTTTGGCGCGGTACTCGCCATCGAGGTCCTTGTACGTCACCTTGCGCGTCGTGTTCTCGTCCTCGACATACCAGCCATATTCGCCCACCGCATAGGTGATAGTCTTCGTCGACACCGCATCGGCGAACCAGAACTGGTAAGTCTTGTCCACGGTCGTCTGGCAGGTACCCGTTTCCTCGTTCAGCTCGAGGCCCTCGCCTCCTACGCCGTTGACGTCATCCTTCTCGATGCCCTTCTTCGGCGTCACCGTACGAGACATCAGGTTGAACACGTACTCGCCAGTCTGGTCGGGCGAGCGGTAGGCCGTATCGGGGTAGGGATAGTAATCCAGGCTGTAGGTCAGGTCGACGCGGAAACTTTCGTTCTCCACGGCGGTCTTCACCTGGGCCGTCAGCCAGTCGTCGTTCTGCACCTTCATGTCGGTCACCTCGAAGGAGGCGATGCTGTAGGGAGTATCGTTGGTGTAGTCGCTCGAGGGAACCTCGACAAGATAGGGCTGCTGTGCCTCAAACGCCCGACGGATGGTATCGGTCGTCTGGCCGAGGGTGGTGCCGCCAGTAAGCATCGACACGACGCCGGCGATCACCGCCACAACCACCACCAGCGCCACCACACCACCGATGACGAGCTTGCCGTGGGTCTTCATCACACCGGCCGCCACGCTTCCCGCTCCGGCAGCCACGGCCGCCGGCGATACCGGAGTGGAGGACGGAGCAGCTGCTGGCGCTTTCGTACCCTGCGGTGCCGCACCGCCGCCCAGCTGCGCCCCGCACTTACCGCAAAACGAAGCGCCGTCCTCCAACTGATTCCCGCATTGAGGGCAAAACATGGTTCTCTCCTTCTTTCTCTCCGTGTACTTTCTTTCTCTGCGCCTAGGCGCTCGGCTGATCGGAGGTCACCGCCGAGTCAGTGGCCGCCGCTGCTTCGTCCGCCTGCGCAGCAGCACTGGCCCCGCCAGCTGGCTCGCGCTTCGCCCCGCATGCCATGCAGAACGCATCGCCCTCCCCCACTGGCGCGCCGCATGAAGGGCAAAACACCGTGGGCTGCGCGATGGGGGCTGCAGGAGCTTGGGCGAGAATGACCTCGCGCGAGGTTCCGCAACCGCTGCAGAACATGTCGGAAGCGCCCACCGCCGAACCGCAGGTGGGACATACGTAGGTGCGCGCCGCCTCAGCCTGCAAAGCCGCCTGGGCTTCAATTTCAGCCAGCTGCTTCTGGTATTCCGCACGCTCCGCATCGCAAGCGGCGATGCCGTCGTAAAGCGCCTCGCGACCCGCACGCAAAGCCTCGTTGCCTCGCGTCTCCTCATACAGCGACGCACCCAGCTGCGCCGCCAACTGCTGACGACGTTTGTTCACCTCACTGATGTGCGCTTTGATCTTCACCGTTTCCGCGGCACGACCCGCAGCCGCGGTGCTTCGATTGATCGTCGATGTCACGTTGTCGAAAATGCTCATGCGCTCCTTCTCCTTTCATGCAACAGCCTTTTCGTCCCCACAACCATTGGCTCCGAGCCCGCGCTTACCCGCATCCCCTGCGAACATGCCAGAACGGAGCACAACAAGGCGCCGCGAGAAAACCCGCAGCGCCCGAAGAACGACTCTTTAGTTGTAAGAAGAAACGACGGCCGTGAACGATCGCCCACGACGGAGAAGACGCGACTAACGAGACATGCCGAGCACGATTACAGGGAAAGACCCCCCCCCAGGGAGGAAATAATCGGGCTTTGATCAGCCAAAACAGTTACGATATGTCTCATTGCGCAAAACATGGCGCCTAGTATATCACAGCAAACAATGCGCGTGGCCCCCAATATCGGTGGAGTCGAAAAACCAGGGCGCGGCCTCCAATGAAGCCGCGCCCCGAACAAGAGATTCCACATCCGGTTATATGCAGGAGCCCCCGTTTACGCGATCATGGCCTCGGGGCCGAACAGGTCGCGGATCTCGGCCTTCATCACCACCGAGCGGGCGTCCACCGACACGGGAAGCTCGGCGCGGAACTTGCGGCCGTCGGACTGCTGCACCATCAGCACCACGCCATCGCGGCCGGGATACGAGCGCAAAATGCGGTTGAGGTGCGCCGAACGGGTCTGGTCGAAGGCGCGCGAGGGCACCTGCACCTCCAGATGGCTCGGCAGGGCGTCCTCCTCGCGCAGCTCGATGGCCTCCAGCTCGAAGGCCATCACCTGGCTGCCGCGGTCGTTCACCTCGAACTTGCCCTTCACCTTCACAATGGCGTCTTCCTGGATGGCCTCGGCGTTGTCGTCGTACTTGAAGCAGATGCACTCCACGTGACCCGTCGTGTCCTCCAAAGTGAACGTGGCCATCTTGGTCTGGCGCTTAGTCAGCTTCACCACCACGTTGGACACCATGCCCACAAACACCGCCGACTTGATCTCCTTGGTGCGCTCGGACAGGTCTCCCAGGCGGAACTTGGTCAGGCGCGCCAGCAGCCCCTCGTAGGGCGCCAGCGGATGCTCGGACACGTAGATGCCCATGATGTCCTTCTCGTACTTCAGCTTGGTGCGCTTGTCCCACTCCACACCGTCGGGCGCAGGCACCTCCTCCTGGAAGCCCGAGTCGGCGTCGTCGGCGAACATGTCGAACATGGACACCTGACCGCGGTCGCGGTCCTTCTGGCGCTTGGCGGCGCCTTCCAAAAGCGGCGTCTCCTCCACGAAGTGCATCATCTGCTTGCGCGTGTAGCCGGTGGAGTCGAAGGCCCCGCCCTTGATGAGAGCCTCCAGCGTCTTGCGGTTGTAGGCCTTGGCATCCACACGGTTCACGAAGTCGTGCAGCGACGAGAAGGGGCCGTTCGCCTCGCGCTCCTCGATGATAACGTCGGCCACGTTCTTGCCCACGCCGCGCACGCCCACCAGGCCGAAACGGATGCCCTCATCGACGGGCGTGAACTCCGCACGCGACGAGTTAATGTCCGGCGGCAGCACCGGTGTGCCGTTGTGGTTGCAGCTGGCGATGTAGCGGATGAGGCGATCGGTGTTGCCCATATAACTGGTGAGCACAGCAGCCATGAAGTCGTTCGGGTAGTGCGCCTTCAGGTAGGCCGTGCGCATCACCAAGATGGCGTAGGCGGCCGAGTGCGACTTGTTGAAGGCGTACTTCGCGAACTTCTCGGCGTCATCCCAGATCTTCTCGGCGATCTCCAAGGCGTAGCCGTTCTCCACCGCGCCGGAGTTCCAGTCGGCCTGCAGCTGGCGCATGACGTCGATCTTCTTCTTGCCCATGGCCTTGCGCAGCTTGTCGGCCTTGCCGGCGGAAAAGCCCGACATGGCCATGGACACCTGCATGATCTGCTCTTGGTAGACCATGGTGCCGAAGGTCTCTTCCAGAATGGGGCGCAAGCGGTCGTCGTAGTAGTGAGCCGGGGTCTTGCCGGAAGCCACCTGAATGTAGTCTTCCACCATGCCCGACTCCAGAGGACCCGGGCGGTTCAGGGCGATGGAGGCCACGACATCGGAGAATCGCGACGGAGGCAGGCGCTTGAACAGGCTCACGTACAGCGATCCCTCCACCTGGAACAGGCCGTCCATGTTGCCCGACTGCATCAGCTTGAAGGCCAGCTCGTCGTCGGTGGGAATTTCCTCGGGAACGATCTTCTCGCCCGTGCGCTCCTCGATGTTGCGGCAGGCAATGGACAGCACGTCCAGGGTGCGCAGGCCCAAGAAGTCCATCTTCAGCAGGCCCAGATCGGGCGTGTAGTGACCGTCGTACTGGGTGATGATGCCGCCGCCCTTGGTGTCGCGCTTCATGGGCACATGATCGCTCATGGGGTCGCGGCAGATAATGGTGGCGCAGGCGTGCACGCCCTCGCCGCGCACGTGCCCCTCGATGGAGCGCGCGGCGTCGATGATGGTCTTGACGTCCTCTTCGGTGTCGTAGGCCTTCTTCAAGTCAGGGTTAGTCTCCAGGGCCTTGTCGATGGTGATGCCCAGCTCGTCGCCGATCATCTTGCAGATGCGGTCGCCCAAGCCGTAGGCGGCCTTGCGAGCGTCGTCGGAGGAAAGCCCCTGGCCCATCTTCAGCGTGCCCGAAAGCACGCGAGCCGTATCGCGCACGGCGTTTTTGGCCTGCAGCGTGCCGAAGGTGATCACCTGAGACACGTGGTCCTCGCCGTACACGTCCTTAATATGCTGGATAACCTCTTCGCGGCGGCCCTGCTCGAAGTCGACGTCGATATCGGGCATCTCCACGCGCTCGGGCGACAGGAAGCGCTCGAACAGCAGGCCGTTGGGCAGCGGGTCCAAATCGGTGATGCCCATGGCGTAGGCCACGATGGCGCCAGCCGCCGAGCCACGGCCCGGCCCCACACCGATGCCCTGGGAACGGGCCCATTCGATATATTCCTGCACGATGAGGAAGTAAGCGGGAAAGCCCTGCTGAATGATAATTCCCATCTCGTAGTCGGCGCGCTCCTGGGCCTCGGTGGGCACCGGGTCGCCGTAGCGCTTGACCAGGCCCTCTTGCACGCGCTTGCGGAACCACGATTCCTCGGTCTCGCCCTCGGGCAGGGGGAATCGCGGCAGAATGGAGTCGCGCTCCAGCACCACGTGGCACTTCTCGGCTACTTCCACGGTGTTGTCGCAGGCCTCGGGGAAGTCTTTCAGCGCCTCGCGCATCTCCTCCTCGGTCTTCATGTAGAACTGGTCGTTCTCGAACTTCATGCGCTTCTCATCGTTCACCATGGCGCCGGTGCCGATGCACAGCATGATGTCCTGGGCACGCGCGTCCTCCTGCAGCAGGTAGTGGAAGTCGTTGGTGGCGATGGTCTTCAAGCCCGCGGCCTTGGCCACGGCGGTCAGCTGGTGATTCAGCTCGGTCTGGGTGAAGCCGGCGTCGGTGCGGATGCCCTGGTTCTGCAGCTCGATATAGAAGTCGCCCGGGTCAAAGCAGCTGGCGAACTTCTTCGCCCACTCCACCGCGTCGTCGAAGCGGCGGTCGTCCAAAAGCTTCGGGATGATGCCGGCGATGCAGGCCGACGAGCCGATGATGCCGTGGCCGTACTTCTGCAGCATAGAAAAGGTGGTGCGCGGCTTGTAGTAGAAGTTGTCCACGTGGGACTCGCTCACCAGCTTCAGCAGGTTGTGGTAGCCCTCGTTGGTCTTCGCCAGGAGCAGCAGGTGGTACAGCTTCGGCTTCACGTCCTTGCGCAGGCTCTCGTCGGCGGTGAAGTACACCTCGCAGCCGAAGATGGGTTTCACGCGCTTGCCCGTCTCCTTCTCCACCGCATCGCACGCGTCGGAAAGCTCCACCATGCCGGACATGACGCCGTGGTCGGTCACGGCCACCGCCGGCATGTCCAGCTCTGCGGCGCGGCGCACCATGTCCTTGATATGGGTGAGGCCGTCGAGCAGCGAGTACTCGGTGTGGTTATGCAGATGAACGAATGCCATAGGGTGTCCGCCCCTTCAGTCGGGTATCGGCGCACGGGTTCGGTTGTGGTGTGATATGCGCGCGTGTCTGAAATGCTGTTCCGTCAGTTTCTCGGCTGCCATGATACCAGCCCACCGTCCCGCAGTGTGCGAACAAACAGTGGGTTTTGCATGGATTGCCTGCCGTATGGAAACTGCCGCGGGGCCTAGCCGCAGTGACGATAGGTCGACCGCTCGCCTCGTCCGTTGACGCACTCTTCCATGAACGAGAAAGCCGACAACAGGACAAAGCCGACCTCGTAGACGAGATAGGCCCCTCTCCCACATTGGCGAAAACTACCAACTCCCGTGGTATCATGCCAACAGAGCACAGTAAGAAACGAGGTGCACTATGCCCGAAATCTCCCTCTTCAGAGGCATCCGCGTAACCATGTACTACAGCGACCACAATCCTCCGCACTTCCATGCGGAATACGGCGGGTATAAGTGCCTCGTGGACATCGTGTCAGGCTGCGTTCTCAACGGCTCCCTTCCCGCAAGACAACTGAAGCTCATACTCGCTTGGAACGAGCTGCATCGCGATGAGCTCATGCAGAACTGGGAGCTCGCGAAGGAGAACCGCGAACTCAACCAAATTACACCGCTCTAGGAGGCTCTATGCAATCTGGATACTTCCCCACCGTTGTGCAGGCCGTTGCGGGGCCGGACAAGACGGTGTACGCATATTTTTCCGACGGCCGCATCACACAGCTCGACATGAAAGAGAGCATCGCTGCCGGCGGAGTTTTTGAGCGTTTGGCAGACAATTCGTTCTTCGAGACGGCGCTTACCGTCCTCAACGACACTGTCGCGTGGGATGTAAGCGGACACTACGATCCCGCAACCTGCATCGACATAGACCCCTTTGTCGTCTACGAGGCCAAAAGAGTCTCCGATCCACTCGAGGATGCCGCCTAAGTGCATAGAAGCGCCGAGCTCGCCCGAATTCGCCGGTTACTTCGAAAGCTATCAGGCAAAGCGCACGCATCAATAGGGGGGGGGCCGCGGCCATGCACTTCTCGAAATCGAAATACACGAGCGGCGTCCAGCGCCCGAAGATCTGCTGGATGCAGCGGCACATGCCCGAGTTGGACTACCATCGTCTCGAGGGCATCCACAACGGCGGGGAGGCCTCCAACGCCTTCCAGTATCTGGCCGAGCATACGCCGACCGAGCAGACCCTCATCCGGGAACAGCTCCTGCGCTACTGCGAGCTCGACACCCTCGCTATGGTCCGCATTTGGGAGAAACTACGCGAAGTGGCCGAGTAAGGCTGCAACGTTAACGAACCACCAGCACCCAAGTCGCAGCGACGAAATTCGTGCCCTCTGTCGACTTGATAGAGGGCACTCGAGGCTCTATCGGGAGCAGAACTCTACAGCAAGCGCTCCCAGGTCTTCAGGGTCTGAATGCGGCAGAAGTCGATAAAGGGGACGAGCTCGCCTTCTTGATGGAAGGCATCCAAGGCACCGAAATAGGCAAGGCGGTCATCGGCGCTGATGGCACAGGGAGGACTTCCCAGTTTTAGGAGAACATAGTTCATGAGCAGCCTCGCGGTGCGACCATTGCCGTCGGCGAAGGGATGGATATCCACCAGCTGCGCATGAAGATACGCGGCGATGGTCAAGGCGTTCTTCCCAGCGCTTTCAGAAAGCACGGCCCCCTGCACCTCGGCCATCAGGGCACCGACCAGCCGGGGAACCTCGTCGGGCGCCGCCCCCGCATCATCGGCCACGCGATAATTGCCTTTTTTAAAGGTTCCCGGCCGTTCGCCTTTGGCCCAACGGGCATCATCGTAGGCACCTCGGGTCAGGACGAGATGCGCCGAAAGGATGAGCTCCTCGTCGAAAGCCGCATCGCTCGCAAGAGCATCCTCAAGCCATGTCCAGGCGTTCTTGAGGTTGTTGATCTCATAAATAGTCCGCACATCCCCCGTGAAGTTCGATACGCCGTTCTCGCCGAATATTTCCGCCGTGTCGTGATAGGTGATCTCGGGGTTCTCGATGTTGCCAGAGTTGAAGGAGTAGAAGATCTTAAACTGATCGAGCAATTGCGCACGCCGCTCGGCGCTCAGCGCGCGCCAGACGTTCGCAAGACCGTCGTAGGCCGATTTCAGAACGTCATCGCTCATGAGCGCTGCTCCTCCTTGAGGTAATCGGCGAGACAACGATGCTGGCCGGAGCGACCTCGGGAAAACTGCGGGGAATCGCTCGCGAGGCGAATGTCACCGTGCTTGAGCGCCGCATCCAGCGAGCCGTAACGGGCAATATGGCGCAGCAGTTGCTCATCGGTATAGAGACGCTTCTCGCTATCCTCCCAAAACCGCACAAGCACCGCCCGCCTTCCTGCCTTTGCTCTTCTATGCACGGCTGATTCTAACACGAGACACTATCAGCCCCGCGCTTCTGCACTATTCTCTTACTCGCAATCAGGTTGCGAAAGAGGGTCGGCAGTTTCTTTCTCCATCGTCGCACGCATCGGAGAGCCCCACTATGCCCGACATGCCGCCGTGGTCGGTCACGGCCACTGCGTCATGCCCAACTCGCCGGCGCGCCGCACCATGTCCTTGATGTGGGTGAGCCCGTCGAGCAGCGAGCAGTTGGCTGGCGATGCCCGTGACAAACAAGCCGTACCGCTTCGCATTTGCCTCTAAATGCCGCAGCCAAAAAATCCACGCCAGTCAAAGAAAAGCATTGACAGGCTATCCCCCTAGAATTTTTTCAGTTTCGCAACAGAATTCGCTTCCAAGAATGCAGGGCGAACGATTAGAGCCGAATGGAGAGAAAGGTATTGAGAAGCCATGGGTAAGAAAGACAATCGAGCACAAGAGCTGGAAGTGATCAAGACAGCCTTCTTCCTGGAAGGCACGCTAGTCGAGCTCAGAAAAGACAAGCAGCAACTCGACGACGACAAGCCAATGAAACCCTCTTCGCCGATAAAGCCCACATTGTGCATTCCCGAAGTGCCAAAGGAGAACTATCCAAGCATTCCGACGCCTGATGTACCGCTCCCTTCCGCCTGGAAAATAGCTGCGATTGGTTCTGCACTTGCCAGCGTCGCCGTCGCCCTTCTTTGCTCTCGTAGTGGCAATTTCATGATGCTTGTGCCCGCATTAATTGCACTCGTTGCAATATTTGCAGGACCCATCGTCTGCTACTGCATTGGAAACAACATACGAACCAAGGAGACCAATCGGCTCATCGAGGCCCGCGCAAACTCATCAGAATATAAAGCTCAGTGCCAGCAAATCGACCAGCATAATGCACTACGCCAAAAGCAGGCCGAAGAACAAGCTCGTGAGCAGTTTGCCCTAGCAACCCAAGAATACGAGCAGAAACTGCTTCCCGAATTCAAGGAGCGCGCCGAGCTCTACAAAGCGGAAATCCTCCCCGAATACCAGGCCGAGCAAACGGCTCTGCAGGAAGCCATCAACGCAGCCGAGGCCGCCCTTCAGGAGGTGTACGATCGCAATATCCTCCCCGGCAAATACCGCAACCTGGCCGCCGTCACCTTCCTTGCCGCCTTCATGGGCACCTCCCAGTACGACCTGAAGTTCTCCATCGAGCGCTACGACAAGGACATCGATCACCTCCTCGCTAAAAAGAATGGCCGGATTCAGGAAGCGCAAGCCGCCATATTGTCCCAGATACTCCAGGAGTCTCAGTATTCCAACTACCTCAGCGAGCAAACACAGGACATCTTGGCCGACAGCAACGACGTCCTGCGCGAAACGCGCAACCGGACGGCAGCCAACACGGCCATGCATGCCTATGACATCCAGCAGCAGAAAAAGAGGGAGAAAGAGGCCAAGAAGCGCTGATAGACGGACGCACTATCCGCCATCGCAGCACAGGAACGAGAAAACCACACCAGAAAGGCTTATTCATGGTCGGGTTCAAAGACAAGCTTTCTTCTTCCCTCAACAATCTGAAAGATCACGTGACCAGCGAGGAGTTCGCCAACTCCATGACCGAGCATGCACAATCTTTTCTCACCACTGCGAAAAACGATCTTCCCGATATCGTTGAGGAGATTCAGGTTTCCAGGGCCTTCGGCATCAGCGGTACCACCGTTATGAAAAGACGCGTACGCGACTGGCAACTCCAACAGCTCGCATCCATCGCCGAGGAAGCTCTGAGCGGAGCTGCCTCGCAGGCCGATTCCCAGCCGGAACGAACCAGCGCTCTCGATGCTGTGGATGCCAGCCTCCAAAACCCCGCTAGCGGCATCGAGTTCGAGAAAGTCGGCACGATCACCAGCTTCGACCCAGACGATCCTTGGGCCGACATGCAGTTCGATGACGATGCCGACACTCCGCCAGATAACCCTCTGGACTGTATATCGTTCCGGCGATAACCACAGCACGCCCATGGGCGCACCGCTCGCATCGCTCAATCGACAGCAGAAAGGTCGACTTGCCGAGACCATCGTCATCGCGACTTTCCTCTCCTGGAATTTCGAGGTGTTCGAGCCGGAAGTTGATGATCGGGGGATCGATCTGATCGTCTCCCCCGATTTGGAGATGTTCTATCGCATTCAGGTTAAAGGAATCACGAGAGGCTCCTACACCTTCTTCACGCAACGGCAGTTCGACGCCGCCACCAACGGCGGCCGAACTGCCGCCTTGACCTACGTCGCCTACGTACGTCTCGACGCCAAACCGGTCCCTGAAACCTTTATCGTCCCCTTCAGCGCATGGAACGGCAGAAGTCCTGTCTTCGTTTCCCGTCGCTCTGAAGAGCGAGGGGAAATCAGCGAACTAGAGCACGGCATCAACTACTCGCAGAAGAACGCACTTCTACTTGAACCCTACCGAGCTGATACCGTACTCGCGGAACTGTCAGCGGGAAAAGCCGGATGATCAGATTGAGCTGCCAACTGCTTTCCTGTCTGCCCTCACCACCAACAACAGGGACGCCTGTCGCGACCCTATGCCGAGGAAGGATCTCCTATGGGAGACGAAATCTGGATTGTCACCAAGCGAGGAGACGTCAAACTTCGGAAGGCCATCTCAGAAGTCGAGCAACCTGCCTGGATGACCGAGGATGTCACGCTTCAATTCGACACCTATCAGGAAGCACGATCCTATTTGCGGGAAATGGTGCGCGATCTCGCCACCTCGCCGAACAGCATATTCGACGGCAACGGCGGCGTCCATGGCCTCGATTCGTACTTCAAGGAAATCCAGGACTGGCTTGACGAGTACGGACCGATGAATGCACATCGCAAGTTCTATGGAACAATATACGAGCAGCCCGATTACAGCTACATGGGAGGAAGCTACCATCAGGCGAGGCATATTCCTGGGCTAATGAAACGTTTCCTTCTCGGAGAGGGCATTCCGAAAGGCGGATTCCCGCAATTTCTCTGGACAGACTGGACGGTCGCAATCGACTCAAAGCCGAATTCGCTCAAGGTTCTCTATGCGGCACCGACACCACCCCTCGATGGATACAATCCGAACATCGAGATACGAGGATTCGCCGAAAGCAATCCCGACGAAGAACATGTGCTGCATATTCACAACGAGCTCGGGCAAAACCCAGAACTCCTAGGCAGTCTCGATATCCGCCTCTGGAAGACAACCGAGCGCAGTGTTGCCAGCGATCTTGAGAGCCTGAACGAGCGTTTGGAGAAGGGCTACGAGAAGGGAGTCGGCTTCGGCCCATGGCGCAAAATCCCGGGGGTCTTGGCCGCAGACAGCGTTCGAGTGGAGACGAACGGCACATTCATCCCCGACGACCTCCCCTGCGAAGAGCAAGCAGCCTGCTACCAGGATTTTGTGAAGCACGTGGCTGATATGGCAGCAAGCAAGGGGTTCTCGGTCGATAGACGCTATTGGCTGCCCACTACGTTCAAGCCTGCGAGCAAAGTCAGGGAGGAATATGGAGATCGCGAATACAGCACAATAGAGAAAGTAATGTGGAGCACCAAGCACAGCACCCATGGCGATAGTCGCGTACACTGCTACTTGCTCTCCGGAAATTCGACCATGGTTGACTTCGAAGTCGACATAGCCCTCAGCACAGGTCTGGCAGGAAGCAGCAAATTCCCCTTTGTGGTGAGATACCATCGCGATGAAACCCACTGCAGCACTGCGAGCGATGCCGTTGAAGCACTGTCGCGCATTCTCGATCTGATGCTTGAAAAGAAGGATGATCCGTCCGACGACACCGACCCAACCCATATCTTCACACTCGAGGTGTCCCTATAGCGAAAGCGCTCCATCTACACCTTGACATCAGGACGGCGGCAATGGCAATGTATGCCCAGGAGCTAAACACTTCCCTGCGGCCATTTGCGCTACAAACCACTCGCTCATTGCCGAAGCCGGTCGACACGCATCCACAAGCGCACAAGACCCAAGCCGGAGGTTCTCGGATCCCGACTTTCAGAAGGGCCCAGGGGGAGACTTGAGTCCTCGGGTATAATGATGCTATGCCGATGCGCCTAAGCCAACAGCGCGCGGCGCAAGATGAAAGGAGGCGGCGGCACTATGATTCTCTACCATGGGAGCAACGTTGAAGTGCGCCGCCCCCGCATCCTTACCACAAACCGCTCACTTGATTTCGGAGCCGGTTTCTACACAACCTCAAGCCTCAACCAAGCGGAGCGATGGGCCCAGCTTCAAACACGGCGTCGGGGAAGCGGTAGGGCCGCAGTCTCTATTTACGAAATGGACGAGAGCGCCATTGAGTCGCTCTCGCTTCTTCGATTCGAACGCGCAGATGCATCCTGGCTCGATTTCGTCGTGGAGAATCGAAAGGGCCTGTACCGGGGCACACTCTACGATGTCGTCACAGGACCTGTCGCCAACGATCGCACCATGAGCGTTATCAATGACTACATGAATAATCAGATCGATCGCGAGACGGCCCTTATTCTTCTGAAGCCGCAGAATCTGTCCGATCAGTACCGGTTCGGAACCGAGAAGGCGCTTCGCCATCTTTCCTGCGAGGAAGTGATGCTCCTTGACTGAAACGAAGCCCTCCATCATGCAGAACTTCGATTCCGAGGTATCGCGGCTCATCGCCGAGAGCCGAGGACTTGACGCCCTCGAGGCGCTCCGACTCTTTCTCCCATCGGAAACCCGTCTGATGCTCCTCGACGACGACCTGAAGATGTGGCACTTCAGCCCGCTGGCGGTCTTCGATATGTGGGAGAACGAGCAAGCAACCGGAGATCCGCGCAACTCGCTTTACCTGCGAGGTGATGAGATTGCCTAAAGAGTTCGTGTTCTTCGCCTATCTGCTGGAAAGCTACGCGCAGAGTCGCCATACGAGAGCGGCAGATGTGCTCGCGGCCCTCGATGCCCAGGGTCGTACCGAGTTCGTCTACGATATGTACGAGATGTACCACAGCGAGACCATTGAGAACGCCTTTCGCGATATCGACAGTCTCATCGTCACCGGCGAACCCGCATGGTAAACATTATCGTCTGATAGCCACCCAGCTGATTCTAACACGAGACACTATTAACTCCCGCACTTCTGCACTACTCCCATCAAAGAGATCGGAAGGGAACCGTCCGGCCCGCTCAACAACTCAAAGCTCGACCTCGCCGTAGTCGAGGCCACGCGTATCCCGCATCCATTGGAAGAACTCGTCGCAGCCCATGACGGGAACAAGGCCCTGGGGGAAATCGTGCTGGTTTCGCGTGATGAGGGCGTCGGCCCTCAGCGCCAGGGCGATCTCGTAGAGGAGGTAGTCCTCTGGATCGCACCACGAGGCGGCGAGCATCAGGTCGACTTCCCTCTCGCTCGCCGCCAACACGTTAACGAAGGTGCGAAGACCCCGCAGTTGCCCCATGACGGCGTCCATCTCGCTTCGTTCTCCGTCAGAAAGGATGTATATAAGATCAGTCACCTGCGACGAGGATATCCACAGCTCGAACTCCCCCACCCGGCCGCCGATCATCAGCAACCGCGCCTTCTCATAGAACGGCTCGCGCTCATTTAGATAGTCGATAACCACATTGGTGTCGAGAAGCAGCTTGGCCTGGGCCATGTCACACCAGTCCCTTGGAAGCGAGGCGATCGAGCTTGATCTCCGCCTTCGTCATGGTATCGAAGCGCGTGGCGCGTTTGTGCGAGAGGCCGTCGACGAAGCTCGCCGCCGATGCCCACCGCTCCGCAGCGGGCTTCAGGTCGTCCTGAAGAAGGAAGTCGGCGTTCCCCTCCTCTATCAACCGGTCGAACATGAGGTTCACCGCCTGCGAGGCATTGAGTCCGCTTCTTTGCAGCGCGCGCATTCCCCGCTGCTTCTTCTGCTCGGGCATACGCCCCGTCACCATTGAGTCAGACATAACGACCCCCTTCTTAATGTACAACATATTGAGTACAACAACTTGGAAAGTCAAGCCTGTTCTTTCTCAATCACTCCATCTACCATCTTTGCAGCTTATTGACATACACAGGATATGCAACTAATA
This sequence comes from Adlercreutzia wanghongyangiae, assembly GCF_035989245.1. Lineage (NCBI taxonomy): Bacteria > Bacillati > Actinomycetota > Coriobacteriia > Eggerthellales > Eggerthellaceae > Adlercreutzia > Adlercreutzia wanghongyangiae. The sequence goes on from NZ_JAYMFF010000007.1 coordinate 22,113, forward strand.
TTCAGTTGCAGAAAGAAGTTGCCATGACGCAGATCGAAAAGCTCCTTGGGACGCTGCTGTCAATGCCGAGCACGTACCGCTTCCGCGATTTCGTGCGCATCATGGAACACCTCGGTTATGAGCTTGACCAAAAAAGAACCTCCTCGGGATCACGGGTCAGATTCTACCGAGAGGAAGACGGGCGAATGCTCCTTCTGCACTCCCCTCACCCATCGGATGAGATGAGCCGCGGAGCAATTCGTGCCGCAGTGAAATTCTTAGGCGGAGAGGAAACGCCATGAGCAACGTTCTCACTTACAAGGGCTATTTCGCCACCGTTGAGTTCGATGCCGAGTCTTGCCTGCTCTGCGGGTCGGTTGTCGGCATGAGCGATGGAGTATATTTCGAAGCAGAAAGCGCCTCAGAGGTAGAACGCGCTTTTCAAAATGCCGTCGAAGACTATCTCGCTTTCTGCAACGAGAAGGGCAAAACCCCTGAGAAGTCCTACAAGGGCTCGTTCAACGTACGCATCAATCCCGATTTGCACCGCGCTGCTGCCATGGCAGCAGCGGCCAACAAAGAATCGCTCAACCAGTTTGTGGCAGACGCCATCGCCGCCGCGCTCTGAGCAACGAGAGACTGCCATATCCGAGGCCTCGTCCCAGCTCATCCCACACGCAAGAAGGGGCCCCGGAGGGCCCCTTGCTTGACAGGCTTGGTTTTGGACTGCTCGTTAGCGAGCTGCCACGAAGTTCAGCTGCGCCTCGCACCAATCCAGCATCTTGCGGTTGGTCTCGAGGGTGGCCTGATCCTGCGGATCGTGCCGCTGGTCGAGGTCTGCAACGATTTGGCGGCAGGCATCGGCTTCGGCGCGCACAGCGGCCTCGTCGATATCCTCCACCGCGATGCCGTAACGGGCAAGCACGGTCACCTTGTCGTTGAACACCTGAGTTGCGCCGCCCATGATCAGAAACTCACGACGATCCTGGCCGTTCTCGCCCAGGTCGAGGGTGAGCACGCCGCCCTGACGGTTCAGGGACAGCATCAGCTCATGGCCGGGAAGCACACCGTAGGCACCATCGGCGCCGGGAATGCCGGCGTAGGTGATCTCGCCCTCGAACAGAGAGCGGTTAGGCGTGGCCACCATGCAGCGCATCACGGCCATTAGTTGCCGTCCTTCTGCATAGCCTCGTAGGCCTCGTACACCTGCTCGATGGCGCCCTTGTTCACGAAGCACTGCTCGGGAATGTGGTCGCACTTGCCATCGAGAATCTCCTTGAAGGAGCGCACGGTGTCCTCAACCTTCACGTACACGCCGGGCAGACCGGTGAACACCTCGGCCACGTGGAACGGCTGGCCCAGGAACTTCTGCACCTTACGGGCGCGGTTCACGGTCAGCTTCTGGTCTTCGGACAGCTCGTCCATGCCCAGAATGGCGATGATATCCTGCAGGTCCTTGTACTGCTGCAGAATCTGCTGCACGCCCATGGCCACGTCGTAGTGCTCCTGGCCCACGATCTCGGGATCCAGCGCGCGGGAGGTGGACTCCAGCGGGTCCACGGCCGGGTAGATGCCCAGCTCGGCAATGCCGCGGGACAGAACCGTCTTCGCATCCAGGTGGGTGAACGTGGTGGCCGGGGCCGGGTCGGTCAGGTCGTCGGCGGGCACGTACACAGCCTGCACCGAGGTGATGGAGCCGGTCTGCGTAGAGCAAATGCGCTCCTGCAGGTCGCCCATCTCGGTGGCCAGCGTGGGCTGGTAACCCACGGCAGAGGGCATACGGCCGAGCAGTGCGGACACCTCGGAGCCGGCCTGGGTGAAGCGGAAGATGTTGTCGATGAACAACAGCACGTCCTGACCCTGATCACGGAAGTACTCCGCCTCGGTCAGGCCCGCCAGACCCACGCGCAGACGAGCTCCCGGAGGCTCGTTCATCTGGCCGTACACCAGGCAGGTCTTCTCGATAACGCCGGAGTCGGTCATCTCGAGATACAGGTCGGTGCCCTCGCGGGTACGCTCGCCTACGCCGGTGAACACCGACGTGCCGCCGTGCTCCTGGGCCAGGTTGTTGATGAGCTCCTGGATACACACCGTCTTGCCTACGCCAGCGCCGCCGAACAGACCGGTCTTACCGCCCTTAACGTAGGGCTCGATCAGGTCGACGACCTTGATGCCGGTCTCGAAGGTCTCGGTGGTGGTCACCAGGGTATCGAACGGCGGGGCGGGATGGTGGATGGGACGCCACTCCACATCGGTGGGCATGGGCTTGCCGTCCACGGGCTCGCCCAGCACATTCCAAATACGGCCGAGGGTGGCCTGGCCCACGGGCATCATGATGGGGGCGCCGGTATCGACGGCCTCGATGCCGCGCACCATGCCGTCGGTCGACGTCATAGCGACGGTACGGACGATGTCACCGGGCAGGTGCGTCTGCACCTCAAGCACGGTGGAAACCTCGCCCGAGGGGGTTTCTGCCTTCACGGTCAAGGCGTTGTAGATGGCCGGCATGGCGTCTGCCGGGAACTCCACATCCACAACGGCGCCGACGATACGGACGATGCGTCCCGTGGCACCCTGCTTGGCCGCTGCTTTTTCAGTAGTTTCAGCCATTTAATCCTCCAAAGCTGCGGCACCGCCCACGATCTCGGTGATCTCCGTGGTGATAGCACCCTGGCGCACGGTGTTGTACACGCGCTCCAACGTGGAGACCATCTCGTTCGCGTTGTCGGTAGCCGACTTCATTGCGTTGCGGCGGGCACCTTGCTCACCCGCTGCCGAATCGAGCATTGCGTAGAAGAACGCATTGTTCAGGTAGGCGTTCAACATGTAGGACATGACCGACTCCGAGCTGGGCTCGAAATCGATATCGCCTGGTAGAGCCGTATCGTCCTTTTCACGGAAGTTCTTGAAGATATCTTCCTCTTGGGCCTTCAGGCCCAGAAGCTCGGCGTAGGACTCCTCCTTGATGGGAAGCACCTGCTGCTCGACCAGCGTCTGCTCGGCGGCGTTCTTCGCGTGGTTGTACACGATGAACACCTCGTCCAGATCGCCCTTGGCATAGGCCTCCATCACGTAGCCGGCAAGCTCGGCCGCCTGAGCGAACTCGGGATCGGCGGAATGACCGGCAAAGGAGAACACCGGCGCGATGTTGCGGTAGGTGAAGTAGCCGATGGCCTTCTTGCCACAGGCGGCCACTTCCACTTCCGCGCCCTCGCGCTGCTTCTGCTTCATGAGCTTCTCAACATAGCGCAGCACGTTGGTGTTGAAACCGCCGGCCAGGCCACGGTCGGAGGTGACGGCGACGATGAGCACGCGCCGCACCTCGTCGTGGGTCTGCAGGAGCGGTTCCGTCCCGATGGGAGCGTACTTCGCCGTGCTGATCAACATATCGGAGATGGCGACCGCCCAAGGCAGCGCGTTTTCCACGCGCTCAGAGGCGCGGCGAATCTTGGCAGCGGCGACCATTTCCATGGTGCGCGTGATCTGCTTCGTCGAGGAGACGGATTTGATTCGCCGTTCGATGTCATGTAGGTTGGGCATGGTCTACCTACCTTACGCCGTGGCGTCGAAAGACTGCTTGAACGCGGCGATAGCAGCCTTCAAGTTGGTCTCGATCTCGTCGGTCAGCTTCTTCTCGGTGTTGATGGCGTCGATGATCTCGGGCTTGGAAGCGCGCAGGCTGGCAAGCAGCTCGGTGCGGAAGCGCACCACGGCGTTCAGCGGCAGATCGTCGAGGAAGCCCTCGTTGCCGGCGAAGATGGCGATGACCTGCTCGGCCACGGGCATCGGGTTGTAGCGACCCTGCTTCAAAAGCTCGGTCATGTGCGAACCGCGGGTCAGCTGATCCTGCGTGGCCTTGTCCAGGTCGGAACCGAACTGGGTGAAGGCCTGCAGCTCGCGGTAGGACGCGAGATCCAGACGCAGGGAGCCGGCCACCTGCTTCATGGCCTTGATCTGCGCGGAACCGCCCACGCGGGACACCGAGATGCCCACGTCGACAGCCGGGCGCTGGCCCTGGAAGAACAGGTCGGTCTGCAGGAAGATCTGACCGTCGGTGATGGAGATCACGTTGGTGGGAATGTAGGCGGACACGTCGCCGGCCTGGGTCTCGATGATCGGCAGAGCCGTCATGGAGCCGCCGCCGTTCTCGTCCGACATCTTCACCGCGCGCTCCAGCAGGCGGGAATGCAGGTAGAACACGTCGCCGGGATAGGCCTCGCGTCCCGGAGGACGACGCAGGGTCAGCGACATCTGACGGTAGGCCACAGCCTGCTTGGACAGGTCGTCGTATACGATGAGCACGGCACGGCCGCGGTTCTCGGCGGAGGCGGGCTTGCCGTCGTCGCCGTTGTACACGAAGAACTCGCCCATGGCGGCACCGGCCATCGGGGCGATGTACTGCAGGGGCGCGGAGTCGGAAGCCGTAGCCGCCACGATGATGGTGTTGGCCATGGCGCCGTGGCGCTCAAGCGTCTCCACCACACCGGCAACCGTGGAGGCCTTCTGGCCGATAGCGACATAGATGCAGATCATGTCGGTATCTTTTTGGTTGATGATGGCGTCGATGGCGATAGCGGTCTTACCGGTCTGGCGGTCGCCGATGATCAGCTCACGCTGACCGCGGCCGATCGGCACCATCGAGTCGATGGCCAGGATACCGGTCTGCATGGGCTCGTCCACGGGCTGGCGGGAGATAACGCCGGGAGCCTTGAACTCCACGGGGCGGCTACCCTCGGCCTTGATGGGGCCCTTGCCGTCGATAGGCATGCCCAGGGGGTTCACCACGCGGCCGAGCATGGCCTTGCCGGCGGGAACCTCCACGATACGACCGGTCGTGCGGACCTGGTCGTTCTCCTTGATTGCGGTGACGTCACCGAGAAGCACGGCGCCGACCTCGTCCTCTTCGAGGTTCTGGGCCAGACCGTACACGGTCTTGCCGCCCTCGCCGATAAACTCGAGCAGCTCACCGGCCATGGCATCGCGAAGGCCGTCGACGCGTGCGATACCGTCGCCGACCTGGATGACCGTACCCACCTCGCGAGACTCAACGCTGACGTTCAGCGCCTCGAGCTGCTTGCGCAGCGCGGCGTCAATGGACTGTGCGGTGATTTCAGTCACTAGCATTCACCTCCATCTGTTGTGTCTTTGAGAATGTGGCGGGCGCGGTTGAGCTGCGAGATCATGCTCGCGTCAATGTGGTTGCCGTTCACACTCATGATGATGCCGCCCAGGATGGACTTGTCGATGCGCTCGCGCAGCACCGCTTTGCGTCCCAAGTCGGCCTCGGCTTTTTCCGTAATGAGTTGGCGCAGCTTATCGTCCAGGGGAACGGCGGTCGTCACATCGACCACCACCAGGCCGAGCCGCTCGCCCACCAGTTCGCAGTAGTCGGCGTACACGCGCGGCAGCAGGTCGGCCTGACCGCGCTCGGCCATGACGGCCAGCACTTCGCGCAGGGCCGGGTGGCAGTCGGCGAAAACCGCCTCCACCAGGGCCTTGCGCTGCTCCGCCGTGTAGTCGGCGTTCGACAGCGACACCGCGAGGTCCAGATCGGCGCGCATCAGGCGAATGATCTCGCCCATCTGCTCGCGCACATCCAGCACGGCCTGCTGGCCGCCCGCCTCGTTGGCCGCGTCGAACAGCACCGACGCGAATACCGCGACTTCCTCTTTGACGACAAGACGATTAGTTGCCATTGAAACTACCCGCCTCTTTTACATAGCGCTCGATGATCGCCCGATGCTCGCCCTCGGTGAGATCCTGCCCGATGAGACGGGCGGCCACATCCACCGACGTATCGGCGATGGAGGCCTGAAGATCGGCAATCGCCTGCTTCTTCTCAGCCTCGATGGCCAGCTTGGCCTTGGCGATCATGTCGGACGCCTCGGACTGCGCCTGGGCGGTGATGTCCGCCTTCACGGCCTCGCCGATAGCGCGGGCATCCGCGATGATCTGCGTCGACTGCGACTTCGCGTCAGCCAACTGCTGCTTGTACTCCGCAAGCACGCGCTCGCTTTCGATCTGCGCTTCCTCGGATTTCTTCAAGGCCTCGCGAATGGTGTTCTCGCGCTTCTCCAGCATGCCGTTGAACAGCGGCCAGCCGAATTTCGCCAGAACGACCCACAGGATGATGAAGGCGACGAGCATGGGAATAAACTCGTTCATCTTGGGCAGGATCGCGTCGATACCGCCCTCAGAAGCGAATGCATACGCAGGACAAGTCAGGGCGATTGCGGCCGTCGCAGCCACGACGCCGAACGCCTTCGATGCCTTATTCGTGCATTTCAACTCGCTTGCCTCCTGTTCTTGTGCTCGTAATCTCTTATACCGTTGATAAGCGATTAGCCGATGAAGAACAGAACCAAGCCGAGCAGCGCCAACGCCTCGGACATAGCGGCGCCGATGAAGAAGTAGCCCATGAGCTGACCCTTCATCTCGGGCTGGCGAGCAGCGGAGACGCACAGACCATAGGTCGCGATACCGATGCCGATGCCAGGGCCGATGGCAGCGAGGCCGTAGCCCACAACCTTCAGAGCGGCAAGTGCAAGAGTGATTTCCACAACTTCCTCCTTTGTCCAACCCCTCGCCTGTCAAGGGGTATTTACCAAATATGCTCAGCCGTGTGGAACAGCTGTGACACCAATTTCAAGTCGCATACGCTGCGACGGGCGACCGCGGGGCGGCAATGCGCTTTCGCGCCGGCTCCTAGTGGGCGTGGGTAGCCATCTGGATGTAGGAAGCCGACAGGATGGCGAACACGAAGGCCTGGATGAAGGCCACCAGGCACTCCAGGGCGTACATCAGCACCAGCAGCAGGAACCACGCGATGGACGGAATGCCCGCCACCAGATCCATGGTGCCGCTGAAGAGGGCCTGCTGCAAAAAGCAGGTGGTGGCGATGCCGAACACCGCGAGCACCATGTGACCCGCCAGCATGTTGCCGTAGAGTCGGACGGCCAGCGTGAGCACGCGGATGATCATCGAGAAGAACTCGAGGAACCAGATGACCGGCACCATGGGAGCCGGCACACCGGAGGGGCACAGCGTCTTCATGTAGCCGAAGAAGCCGAAGGTCTTCAGGCCGTACACGTTGAAGTACACAAACGAGATGGCCGCCAGCGCCCAGGTGCAGGAAATGGAACCCGTGGACGTCTTGAAGCCGGGCACCAGACCCAGAATGTTGCAGATGAGGATGAAGAAGAAGATGGTGGCCAGAAAGGGCACGTGCTTCTTGAACCCATGGCCGATAACGTCCTCGGCCACATTGCGGCTGACGAACTCATAGCCGTACTCAACCATGTTGCAGAACTTGTTGGTCGGCACGACCTGCAGCTTCTTCGCCGCGCCCAGCACCACCAGCAGCACCACGATAAAGGCGATGAACAGCCAGATGATGTACTGGGTCACATCCCAGCCACCGATGCTGAACACCGTTTGCGGCTCGAAGTGCGCCGCGAGGCCCTGAGCCTCATGCACGAACTCGTTCAGAGCTTCTTCCACTTTGCTCTCCCCTCGTTAATCCGAGTGCTTACTTACTTGTCTCCACGCTTGAGGATGCCGTTCCGGCGCACGACGAACGCAATGGTCGCGCCCAGGAACACCACCGCCTCAGCGATAGCGAACCCTACGAGGCCGTCCCGGGCGCACACCGCGCACAAAATAAGGCCGACCACCAGGACGACCAACGAGACGGAAACGCCGCCGAGGCCGTAGAGCCCCAACGACAATGTGCTTGTAGACGGATGCTTGCGAGCAAAATGAAAGGCAAGGAACAGAGGCGAAAACCCCAGGAATCCCACGAGGGCTCCGAGAGCAATCAGCATGGTTCACCTACTCCTTTCACCATGGCCAGCCAGCAACACGCATAGAAGCGAAGTGATTGTAACAAGCAATAGCAGGAGCGCTCTGCGGCCCCCTGAAGATGTGCGGGGTTTTTCCGTGAGTGGTCAACGGTTGGAAAACAAGAGCGCCGCCCCAGATGGGAGCGGCGCTGCGAGGGCGGCGGTGCGGCCTAAGCCAGGCGGCAAGCCTAGGAGCGCTCGGAGGCCTTCCCCGTAAACTCGCGCACCAGGATGCCCGATTCGGCGAGCATCTGCTGGGAGAGCTCGTCGGGATACGGGTTCTGGTAGACGATCTCCTTGATGCCGGCATTGATGAGCATCTTCGCGCACACCACGCAGGGCTGGGTGTTCACGTAAATGGTGGCGCCATCGATGTCGGTGCCGAAGCGGGCCGCCTGGATGATGGCGTTCTGCTCGGCATGCAGGCCGCGGCAAATCTCGTGGCGTTGGCCGCTGGGCACGCCGAGCTGCTGGCGGAGGCACCCCGTCTCCGAGCAGTGGGCGAGCCCCGTGGGCACGCCGTTGTAGCCCGTGGCCAGGATGCGGCGGTCCTTCACAATGACCGCACCCACCCCGCGGCGCAGGCACGTGGTGCGCTCGGCCACCTGGTTGGCCAGGTCCATGAAGTACTCGTCCCAGCTGGGGCGATGATCTTCCGCCATGTTTACTCCGTTCCGAAGATGCGGTCGCCGGCGTCGCCCAGGCCGGGCACGATGTAGGCGTCGTCGTTCAGGCCCTCGTCCACCGCGCAGGCGTAGATGACAAGATCGTCATCCTCGGCGAGCAATCGCTCGATGCCCTCGGGAGCCGCCACGATGCACAGGAAGCGGATGGTGCCCGCCACACCCGCGTCGCGCAGGTACTTCACGGCCGCCGCACCCGAGCCGCCCGTGGCGAGCATGGGGTCGAGCACGTAAACGCGGCGGCTCGCGATGTCGCGGGGCAGCTTGTCGTAGTAAGACTCCGGCTGGTGGGTCTCCTCGTTGCGGGCCATGCCCAGATGGCCCACCCGCGCCGTGGGAACCACCGCGAGCGCGCCGTCCACCATACCAAGACCCGCGCGCAAAATGGGCACGAAGGCCACCTTGCGCCCGGCGATCTGCTTGGCGTCGAAGGGCGCTACCGGGGTGTGGATGAACACGTTGGTCAACGGCAGGTCGCGCGTGGCCTCGTAGGTCTCGAACAGGGCCAGCTCGCTCACGATCTCGCGGAACTCGCTGGAGGGGGTGTGCTTGTCGCGCAGAATGGACAACTTGTGCTGCACGATGGGGTGGTCGAGGACGACGACGCGGTCATTCCATTCCATAAGTTCGTTCCTTTCGTCCGGCTGCGAGGCGGGCGGGGGCGCCCGTGCTCAAGCAATGGCTCGCTCGGCGGAACAGTCCACTGGATTGTTCCGAACGCTGCGCAGCCTGCGCGCAGGCGCCCCCGCCCGCCTCGCAGCCTGCGCAGCCCCGTTTGATACTTCTTTAGTACTCCAACCCGGGGTACAGGGGATGGGCCTCCAGCATGGCGTCGACCTTGGCGCGCACGTCGGCGAGCTTCGCCTCGTCGGCGGCATTGAACACCGTGGTGGCGATGAGCTGGCCCACCTCGTAGAAGTCCTCGGCGGTAAAGCCGCGGGTGGTGGCCGCGGCAGACCCCACGCGGATGCCGCTCGTCACGAAGGGCGAGCGCTGCTCGTTGGGGATGGAGTTCTTGTTCACGGTGAGCCCCACGCTCTCGAGCAGCTTCTCGGCATCCTTGCCGGTGATGTCGGAGGCCGTGAGGTCCACCAGGCACAAGTGGTTGTCGGTGCCGCCGGACACGAGGCGCAGCCCCCCGTCGGCCATGCCCTCGCCCAAACGACGGGCGTTTTCCACCACGTGCTGCATATAGGTGCGGTAGTCGGGGCGCAGCGCCTCACCGAAGGCCACGGCCTTGCCGGCGATGACGTGCATGAGCGGACCGCCCTGGGCGCCCGGGAAGATGGCCTTGTTGATCTTCGCGCCCAGCTCGTCGCTGTTGGTGAGGATGAAGCCGCCACGCGGGCCGCGCAGGGTCTTGTGACTCGTGGAGGTGACGATGTCGGCGTGGGGCATCGGGCTCGGGTGCAGCCCCGCGGCCACGAGGCCCGCGATATGGGCCATGTCCACCATGAGGTAGGCGCCCACCTCATGCGCGATGGCGGCCATGCGCTCGAAGTCGATAAAGCGCGGGTAGGCCGACGCGCCCGCCACAACCACCTTGGGGCGGCATTCCTTAGCGATGCGCTCAACCTCGTCGTAGTCGATGACCTCGGTTTCCGGGTTCACGCCATAGGAGACGATGTTGTACAGAAGCCCCGAGAAGTTCACCGGGCTGCCGTGGGTGAGATGCCCGCCGTGGTCGAGGCTCATACCGAGCACCGTGTCGCCCGGCTCGATGATGGACAGGTAGGCGCCGAAGTTCGCGCTGGCGCCGGAGTGGGGCTGCACGTTGGCGTACTTCGCGCCGTACAGCTCGCAAGCGCGGTCGCGGGCCAAGTCCTCCACCATATCCACCTTCTCGCAACCGCCGTAGTAGCGCTTGCCCGGGTAGCCCTCGGCGTACTTGTTAGTGAGCACGCTGCCCACGGCCTCCATGACCGCGCGCGACGTGAAGTTCTCCGATGCGATGAGCTCAACGCTGCCGCGCTGGCGGGCAAGCTCCTCGCGCAGGCACTCGGCTACCTGCGGATCTTGCGTGTTCAAAAACTCCAGAGCCATGTATGTCTCCCTTTCTTTTGCCTTGCCTGTCCGCGGGCGGAGTCCGAAACCCCGCTCCGGGCACGCGCCGCTCCGCTACTTCGCTTCGCTCAGGCGCTACGCTGCTTCATGCTTTTACTTGCGACCTTCGGTCGCTTTCCTTTTGGTGTTCAGACGGTGCCCTCCGGGGGTTTCGGGCTCCGCCCGCTGCTCTTCCAAAGATGATTGGTTAATCGAGCTGCATGATCTTCTCGACGCGACTGGCGTGCCTTCCTCCGCCGAATTCGGTGGCGAAGAAGGTGTCGAGGATTCGCTCGTTCTCCTCCAGGGGGACGAAGCGGCCGGACAGGGTGATGACGTTGGCGTCGTTGTGCTCGCGGCAGAGCGCGGCGAACTCGGTGTTGATGATGTTGGCGGCGCGCACGCCGGGCACCTTGTCGGCGGCCATGGCCATGCCGATGCCCGTTCCGCACACGAGCACGCCGAAATCGGCTGCGCCCTCGGCCACGTCGGCCGCCACGAGCGCCGCATAGTCGGGATAGTCCACACGGTCGTCGTTTGCGGGACCGCGGTCGCACACCTCGAAGCCCCTCGATTCCAAATACGCCGCCAAAGCCTGCTTCTGCTCGAAGCCGGCGTGGTCGGCACCGATGCTCACGCGCATGGGCCATGTCCTTTCCGTCGCTTGCGCTTCGGGTCGTATTGTAGGCGCTGACAGGGCGTCGCGCGGCGAGGCTCACGGTTTCCGCACCAAATCAGGAGGAACGGGGCGTCCTCCGCCGCGGACGCAGACTCCGGCGGCGCGCCAGTAAGTCAGATTCCGGAGGAATAGGCACTACAAAAAGCCAAATTCTGGAGGAATGGACCGCTCGGTCAGCTCAAGGGGCGAAAATTGCAGCAAATCTTGAGTTATGAGCGTGAGGGGAGAGATATGATAGACGATAATCGTTATATTTTCCCTCTTTGGAACCGCTTCAGACACCGCAGACGCTTATAACTCGCGATCTGATGCAATATCGGGCACCTTCGCCGACCGAAATCGCGCGCGGACGATCAACTGCGAGCAATCAGCTAAGGGTAATCGGTTGCGGAAGTCAACCACGAACGCGGGCCACGGCGGCGCGCCAGCGGGCCAGGCGCTCGGTGCGGGCCGACTCGTCGAAGGTGGGCAGGAAGCGCTCCTCCCCCTCGCGCAGCGCCAGAAGCGCCGCCGTGTCGGGCCAGAAGCCCGTGGTGAGGCCCGCCAGGTAGGCGGCACCGAGCGCCGTGGTCTCGGCATTGGCGGGCCGGCGCAGCGACACCCCCAGCATGTCGGCCTGGAACTGCATGAGGAAGTCGTTGGCCGCCGCTCCCCCGTCCACGTTCAGCACCGCCAGCGGCACCCCGGCGTCCTCGGTCATGGCCTGCACCAGGTCGCACACCTGGTAGGCCAGCGCCTCCAGGGCCGCCCGCACGATGTGGGCGCGCCCCGTGCCGCGGGTGAGCCCCAGGATGGCCCCGCGGGCCTCGGCATCCCACCACGGCGCGCCCAGGCCGGTGAACGCGGGCACCACCACGACGCCCTCAGTGCTAGACACGCTGCGGGCTATGGCATCGGTATCGGCCACGTTCCCGATGATGCCGAGCTCGTCGCGCAGCCATTGGATGAGCGCGCCGGCCACAAAGACGCTGCCCTCGAGCGCGTACTCGGTGCCCGCGGCACCAGGCGCCGAGGCGGCCACCGTGGTGATGAGCCCGTTGCTGCTCGTACAAGCCTCGTGACCCGTGTGCATGAGCAGAAAGCAGCCGGTACCGTAGGTGTTTTTCGCCTGGCCGGCCTCAAAGCAACACTGGCCGAAGAGCGCCGCCTGCTGGTCGCCTGCCACACCCGCGATGGGAATGCCCTGCACGAGCCCCGGGTTCGCCGTCTCGCCGAAGAAGCTGGCTGACGGGCGCACCTCGGGCATCATGGACGCGGGGATGCCGAACAGCTCCAGCAGGTAGGGGTCCCAGCAGCCCTCGTGGATGTTGTAGAGCATGGTGCGGCTGGCGTTCGTCACGTCGGTGGCGTGCACGGCCCCGTAGGTGAGCTTCCACAGAAGCCAGCTGTCCACGGTGCCGAAGGCCAGCTCGCCGCGCTCGGCGGCGGCCCGCGCCCCGGGCACCTCCCCCAGAATCCAGGCGATCTTGCTGGCCGAGAAGTACGCGTCGGGCACGAGCCCCGTGCGGGCGGTGACCTGCGCGACCACCTCGGGGTCGCTCGCCAGGGCCTCCATCATGGGCGCGGTGCGGCGGCACTGCCACACGATGGCGTTCGCGATGGGCTCGCCGGTGGCGCGGTTCCACACCACAGTGGTCTCGCGCTGGTTGGTGATGCCGATGGCGGCCACGTCCTCGGGGCTCACGCTGTAGGTGAGCAGAAGCTCGGTCAAGGCCCCCAGCTGGGACGACAGGATGTCGTGCGGGTCGTGCTCCACCCAGCCCGGCTGGGGGTACAGCTGCGGAAAGGGCCGCTGGACCGCCCCAGCGGCGCGGCCGACGCGATCGATGAGCATGGCGCGGGAAGAGGTAGTGCCCTGGTCCAGCGCGATGATGTACTTCTTCACTAGTGCTCCTCTTGTTGCTGTCTGCGGCTCACCGCCGGTCGGGCCATGGGGTAATGCTCAGTCGCTCAGACAGTCCTCGCTTTGTCGAACAGTCCACTGGACTGTTCGAGTTGCTGCGGAACTCGCTTGGTGAGCACCACCCCATGTCCCTCTACGCTCTGCCTTGGTCGAATCACTCGACACCATCTGCGGAACTCGCTCGGTCAAGGCACCCCGCGTTCCCGCTTCGCTCCGCCTCAGCTGCGTTCCTCGATCCATTCCAGGACGAACGCGCAGACTTCTTCCTTGCCGATTTCGTTTAGGATCTCGTGGCGCATGCCCGGGAAGAGGCGCAGGGTGACGTCCTCGGCGCCGGCGCGCTCCATGGACTCGGCGGCTTTCGCCACGCCGCGGCCGCAATCCCCCACCGGGTCGGCGTCGCCGGCCACGAAGAGCAGCGGCAGATCGTGGGGCGTGGCGCGGTAGGCGGCCGGACTGTTGGCGCGGGCCGCCAGCGCGGTCAGAGTGGCGTAGGCGCCAGCCGAGAACATGAAGCCTGCGCGCTCGTCGGCGATAAACGCGTCCACCACGTCGGCGTCGCGCGAGAGCCAATCGAAGGGCGTGCGGGCGTCCTTCACCGCGCGGCTGTAGGCGCCGTCGGCCAGGCTGTGCAGAAGCTTGCTCTTGTAGTCGGCGCCGCGTACCTTCGCGATGGCGCGGGCCAGCACATTGCCCGCCGCGGCCACGGCCTCGGGCTGGTTCGCCGTGCCGCAGACGACGGCGCCCGCGAGCCCCTCGCCGAAGCGGGGCAGGTAGTTGCGCAGCACCAGCGAGCCCATGGAATGCCCGAACATGAAGTAGGGCACATCGGGCGCCACCTGCCGCGTTACGAGCACGCGCAGCGTCTGCACGTCGTCCACGAGGGCACCGGCCCCGTCGGTCGGGTGCATGCGGCCGCGATGGGCCGCCGTGGGCGCCGTATCGCCGTGGCCGATGTGGTCGTGGCCCGCTACCAGGTAACCCTCACCAGCCAGAAAGCGTGCGAAGTCGTCGTAGCGGTCGATGTGCTCGGCCATGCCGTGGATGAGCTGCACTACCCCACGCGGGCGGAAGCAACCCGGCACATCGGCAGCGCCGCCGACGGCACGCTCCATGGTGGTCGGCACCCACAGCGCGGCATGCACCGCGCTTTTGCCGTCAGCGGAATCGAAGGTGAACTCGGTGCGGCCCACCGCGCCGTCCTTCGGCACGGCGGTCTCTCTCGGCTGGCTCATGACAGCGCTCCTTTCAGCACATCCCAGGACAAGGCCCCTTCGCGCAGCACGCGCGGGTGCTCTTCCGTGCAGTCTAGCACCGTGGAGGGCAGCGCGGGCCCATCCGTTGGCGAAGCGTGGGACGCCGCCGAGGTGCCCCCGGCATCGGGCGACAGGTAGAGACCGGCCGTAGCCGCCACCAGCGCCGGGTCCAAAGCGGAGGCGTCGTCGGTGGCGGGCGCGCCGGAGAAGTTGGCCGAGGTGACAGCCAAGGGGCATTCCGCAGCGCGGATCAGCGCCAGGGCATCGGCGCTGTCGGGCATGCGCAGGCCGATGGTTCCCGCCTCCGATTGGAAGGCCCTGGGCACCGCGTCGGCGGCGCGCACCACCAAGGTGAGCGCCCCCGGCCAGAAAGCGCGGGCCAGCCGGCGCGCGTAAGCGGGCACCGCCGCGCCGTACCTATCCAAGCTGGCCGGGCCGTCCACGAGCCATGCCACCGGTTTGCCGCCGTCGCGGTGCTTCAACCGGTACAGTCCGTCGGGCACCCGGGCGGCCGCCACCGAAACGCCCACGCCGAACACGGTGTCGGTGGGCAGCACCACCGCCTCGCCCGCGGCCAGGGCCGCGCAGGCTTCCTCGAGCGTCAGCGTCTTCATCGGGCACCTCCCTCGGCCACGCGCTCGGCAACGATGCCCTCGGCCACGCGCAGGCCGTCCACAGCGGCGCTGGTGATACCGCCGGCATAACCGGCGCCCTCGCCGCAAGGGTGCAGGCCGGCGATGTTCGATTGGAAGCGATCGTCGCGCACGATGCGCACGGGGCTGGAGCTGCGGGCCTCCACGGCGGTCATGACCGCCCCCGGATGCGCAAAGCCGCGCAGCTTGCGGTCGAGCAGCGGCAGCGCCTCGTCCATGGCCTCGGTCACGAAAGCGGGCAGGCAGTCCCGCAAGTCGCGCCAAGCCACGCCGCGCGGGTAGGTGGGATCTGCGAGAGGGGTTGCCTCGACAGTGCCCACGTCCGCCCCCGAACCGCCCGCCAGGAAATCGCCCACGGTCTGGGCCGGGGCCGTATAGGGTGCGCTGCCATCCGCGCGCCCCAGCTCGTAAGCGGCCCGCTCTATCTCGCGCTGGAAAGCCACCCCTTCCAGAGGGTCGTCGCCGGGCAGGTCGTCGGGGCGCACCTCCACGAGCAGGGCAGCGTTCGCGTTCGCGCCAGCACGGGCATGGCGGCTCATGCCGTTCACGCACAGGCCACCCTCCTCGCTGGCCGCGGCCACCACTTCCCCTCCCGGACACATGCAGAACGTGTACACGCCACGGCCGTCCGCCGTGTGCACGGCCAGCTTGTAGTCGGCCGCGCCCAGGGCCGCATGGCCGGCCGCAGGGCCGTACTGGGACCCGTTCACCAGCGCCTGGGGATGCTCGATGCGCACACCCACGGCGAAGGGCTTGCGCTCCATGACGGCACCCGCCTCCCGCACCATGGCGAAGGTGTCGCGGGCCGAGTGCCCGCAGGCCATCACCACGCAATCGGTCGAGACAACCTCCGTCGCGCCCGTCCGCTCGTCCACGAGACGCACGCCCGCCACGCGCCCATCCTCAAGCACAAGGCCGTCGAGACGCGCGAGAAAGCGCACCTCTCCCCCGGCCTCTTGAATGGCGCGGCGCAAGTTGCGCACCACGTCCACCAGAAGGTCGGTGCCGATATGGGGCTTGGCGTCCACGAGGATGTCCTCGGGCGCGCCCGCCTCCACGAAGGTTTCCAGCACATGGCGGATATGCGGGCTTTTGGTGCCCGTGTTCAACTTGCCGTCGGAAAACGTGCCGGCACCGCCTTCGCCGAACTGGATGTTCGTGCACCCGTCGAGGGACGCGCCGGCATTGAAGTCTTCCACGATGGCCACGCGCTCGTCCACCGACGCCCCGCGCTCTACCACGAGCGGCTTCAACCCGGCACGCGCCAAATACAGGGCACAGAACAGCCCCGCCGGTCCCGTTCCCACCACGAGCGGCCGCGGCGCATCGGCGCAGACGGAAACCCGCGGAATCGCAAGTGGCGCGGGCGGCTCGTACGGGCCGACGGCCACGCCCTTCGCCGGATGGGCCACCGCACCGTCGTCCAACCGTGCAGCCACGGTAACCACCCCGTGCACATTCGCCTTCTTCCGCGCGTCGACAGAGCGCTTCAGCAGCTTCACCTCGGCAATGTCGCTCGATCGAACCCCGAGCGCCCGCGCGACCTCCCGCTTGAAAAGCTCCTCGTTCTCGGGAAGAAGCGCATCGAGGGACACAGGAATATTAGAGGCTCGAATCATACTCGCCCCGCTTTCGTTGGAAAAAGACCGTGCTGTCACGGGAGAGCAAGCGGCCCCCGCCGGGGAGGGGCCCGCGCGGAGTTCCGCAGCGAACGGAACAGTCCGGTGGACTGTTCCGCCGAGCGAGGACTGTCTGAGCACGGCGCCCCTCCCCGGCGGGGGCCGCTGGACAAAGCCGACTCATCGCACGCACCATTATCTTTCCTCGCCCCGCGCCGAGCCGGAGGAACCCGCAAGCCTTTCCGCCGTCGACCAACCGGCGAGCAGGCCCGAGGCCCAAGCCCAGTGCAAGTTGTAGCCGCCACACGCCGCGTCCACGTCCAGCGCCTCGCCGACGACGTAGAGCCCGGGAACCTCGCGCAGCTCGCAGGTGCGCTCGTCCACTGCGCCAACTTCCACGCCCCCGCGATGCACCTGGCACTGCCGGGGGTCGCCGTGGCCGGTCGCGGGGAGGCGCAGCCCCTTCAGGAACGTCGCCATGCGCGCCGTCTCTCCCTTGGCCACGGGCCGCGCGCCGTTCAGGGCCGCCGCCTCCAGCAGCACATCGGCCACCGGTGCGAGCACCATGCCGCACAGCATGTCGTCCCACGTCGCCTCGCGCCCAAGGGAGGCGCGCAGCAGCTTGCGACGACGGTTGAGAAACGCCTCCATGTCGCAGAGGCGAATCCAGGGCACGAAGTCCACGGCGAGGACGTCGCCTGATTCGGCCAGACGGCTCAAATTGAAGGCGGCGATGCCCGAGACGCCGTACTTGCGGAACATCACCTCGCCCACCTCGCGGGACACAAGACGCTCGCCCTCGTGGGTGCCCAGCGGCAGGCCGTAGCAATTGCGCTCCTCGGGCGACGTCTCCTCGCCGGGGCGCCACAACTCCAGCGCCCCGCGCACGCGGATGTTGTCGAGGCGGCGCGGCCAGCGAGGCTCGGTGGCCAGCGGCCCCAGCGTCGGCTCCAGCTCGCGGAAGGGAACGCCCTCAGGCAGAAGCCCGCGCGCGACCGAACCGCCCACGGCCACGATCACCGCATCGGCCCGCTCGAAACGCCCGCCGGCCAGGCGCAGCGTGAACCGGCCGCCTGCCTCGCGCGGCGGCTGCACCGCCGCGACCTCGCATTCCGCGCGCTCCTCAACCCCGGCCGCAGCGCAGGTTGCGCGCAGACAGTCGAGCACAGACGTTGCCTTGTTCGCGAGCGGGTACAGTCGCCCCTCCCCTTCCTCGCGCCACATGAGCCCGTGATCGGCGAAAAACCCGAGCACCGCGTTGGATGCGCCCTCGGCTGCGAGAACGCCGCCACATCCAACCGGCTGACGCCCGAGCACCTCTTCCAAAGCCGCCAGGGCCGCTTCCACGAAGGGCCCGTTGCGATAGTCGCCGTCGCCGGGCCGCGCGTTCGAGAAGTTGCAGCGCCCGTTGCCCGTGGCAAGAATGGAGCGACCCACCCGGTCGGACGCCTCGTACACGACGACCCGCGCCGCGCTCGCGGCACCTTCCACGCCTCTACCACCTGAGCCCTCGGCACCTCGCGACGCTTCCACATTCCGCAACGCCTCCCCAGCCGCCACGGCCGCCGCCAGCCCTGAGGCCCCACCGCCTATGATCGCAATCGTCTTCGTTTCGTTCACGCCGCTTCCGCCCATTCGCTTCCCGCTGTGATCTATGCTAGAATGCGACCAACGGACCAGCCTGAGGTGATTGACAGGCGGCACCGTCGTTTAGTTGGGACCGCTAGCGCGAACTAGCGGTCCTTCCTATGTCGGCCCCTCCTGAGCGTCTCGGAGAACGCAACCGCCTCCCTCAGCAACCCGATGACCGCAGTCACCAAGCGCACGACGAAAACGAAGGCGTCCAAGCGATTCACCTCCTTTCGCAAAAGAAGGCACCGCCTGGCGCTCAGAACTTACGGCCCGTCGGCCATCTGGCCATTCTAGCACGAGCACCCCGCAATGCAGGGCGCTCGCTTCTTGCACAATATTTTACTTGAACCTACTTGTTGTCGAGCTGCGGGATGGGTGCCTCGTCGCGCTCGTCCAGATTGTGCTCGTACACGTAGTGCTTGGTCTCCCGCGCAATGAGGCCCGAGAGCAGCAGCACCATGATGATGTTCGGGATGGCCATGAGCGCGTTGGTGATGTCGGACACCGTCCACACCACCTCGCCCACGCCGATGGCGCCGAGGAACGCCACGAGCACGTAGAGCACCTGGTAAGGGCGGATGGCGCGCTTGCCGAACAGATAGGTGACGCAACGGTTGCCGTAGTAGCTCCAACCCAGGATGGTGGAGTAGGCGAACAGGATCATGCCGAAGATGAGAATGGGCGTGCCGATATAGGGAATCTCGGCGAAGGCGGCGCTGGAGAGCGCGGCGCCAGCCGTAATGTTGCCGGCCATCACCTCAGCCTGCAGATCGGCGTTGCCGATCATGGTGGACACCAGCACCAGGCCCGTGAGCAGGCAGATGACCACGGTATCCCAGAAAGTGCCGGTCATGGACACGAGCGCCTGGCGAGCCGGGTTGCGCGTGGCGGCCGCCGAGGCCACGATGGGCGCCGAGCCCAGGCCCGACTCGTTGGAGAACAGGCCGCGAGCGCAACCGAACTGCAGGGCCAACATAAGGCCGCTGCCCAGAGCGCCGCCGAATGCCGCCTTGGCCGTGAACGCGCTCTCCACGATGAGGCAGAAGGCCGGCCACACGAACTCCCAGTTCATGCCGAGGATGACCACGCATCCCCAGATGTAGGCCAGCGCCATGAAGGGCACCAGCTTCTCGCACACGCTGGAGATGACCTTCACACCGCCGAAAATGACCACCGACACCATGATGACGATGGCCAGGCCGATGCCCCAGGCGGGCACACCGGGCAGATTGGTGGCGATGACCTCGGTCATGGCCGACGACTGCACGGCGCTGCCGATGCCGAAGGAGGCCACGGCCGCGAACAGGGCGAAGGCGCCGGCGCCGAGCAGCGCCCACCAGGGGGTGATGCCGGCCTTGTCGGTGAAGGCGCGCTTCCAGGCGTACATGGCGCCGCCGAGCATGTTGCCGTTATGGTCCTTCACGCGGTACTTCACCGCGGCGAAAGTCTCGGAGTACTTCGTGGCGATACCGAACACGCCGGTGATCCACATCCAGAACACCGCGCCCGGGCCACCGGCGATGATGGCGGTGCCCACGCCCACGATGTTGCCCGTGCCGATGGTGGCCGAAAGGGCCGTGCACAAGGCGCCGAACTGGCTGATGTCGCCGGGGGCGTCGGGGTCCTTCGTCACCGACAGCTTGATGGCAGTGGGCAGCTTACGCTGGATGAAGCCGGTGCGAAACGTGAGATACAGATGCGATCCCAGCAGCAGAATGAGCATGGGCGGCCCCCACACGAAGCCGTCGATGCTGTTGATGATGTCGACAATCATGTCCATGAGTCGTTCTCTCCTCTCCCGTGCGCGGTCGCGGACGCGTCCTCACAGTGCGGTCGCCCCGGCATCCATCGATGCAGCGGCGGTCGCAGGGACGCTTTAACGCACTAAAGTACCCGCATTATAGGCAGGAAAGATGAGCGGCTTTGTTAACAATAGGAGAATTACCAGCGAACGGCAGCCAGCGCAACACGGCAAAGCACGGAGGCATCGGAGCGCGACCCGGGATGCGAACCACAGCGCGAACGTCCCCTAGAACTGCGGGCCCTTCGTCATGGGCACCGGCTCGTCGGCCGCTTCGTCCAAGTGATCTTCGTAGACGAAATGCCTGGTCTCACGGGCAATCATACCCGACAACAGCAGGATGACGATGATGTTGGGAATGGCCATGAGCGCGTTGCCGATGTCGGAGATGGTCCACACCACATCCCCCACGCCGATGGCGCCGAAGAACGCCACGGCCACGTACACCACCTGGTAGGGCTTGATGCCCTTGGGGCCGAACAAATACGCCACGCAGCGATTGCCGTAGTAACTCCAACCCAGAATGGTGGAGTAGGCGAACGAGCACATGCCCAGCACCAACACCGGCGTGCCGAACACCGGAATCTCGGCGAAAGCGGCGCTCGCCAGGGCGGCTCCGGTAGCCAGCGAGGGGTTCGCCAACACGCTTTGGGCGATATCGGGATGCGCGATCATCGTGGACACCAGCACCAGGCCCGTGAGCAGGCAGATGACGCCGGTGGACCAAAACGCGCCGGTCATGGCGATGAGCGCCTGGTCGGCAGGGTTCTTGGTCTTGGCCGCCGCTGCCACGATGGGCGCCGTGCCCAAACCCGACTCATTCGAGAACAGGCCGCGGGCGCAGCCGAACTGCAGCGCCATGATAATGCCGCTGCCCACCGCGCCGCCGAAGGCCGCCTTGGCCGTGAAGGCGCATTCCACGATAAGCACCACCGCGTCGCCCAGCACCGAGAAGTTCATGCCCATGATGACAAGGCAGCCCAGCGCATAGGCACCGGCCATGATGGGCACCAACCACTCGCACACCCGGGCGATGGAGTTCACTCCGCCGAAGATGACAGCCGCCACCGCGGCCACGATGACCACGCCCACCGCCACGGCGGGCACCGCAGGGATAGACGACGTGATGATGCCCGAAATAGCCGCCGCCTGCACCGCCGACCCCGTGCCGATGGTGGCGATGATGGCGAATCCGGCAAAGGACACCGCCCCCAGCGTGGCCCACCACGGCACGCTACCGTCCTTGCGAGCGAAAGCGCGCTTCCACACGAACATGGCGCCGCCCAGCATGGCGCCCGACTTATCGCGCACACGGTACTTCACCGCGGCGTAGGTTTCCACGTACTTGGTGGCGATGCCGAACAGGCCCGCGAGCCACATCCAAAAAATAGCGCCCGGACCACCGGCCAGAAGGGCCGTGGCCACGCCCACAATGGAGCCCGTGCCGATGGTGGCCGCCAGCGCCGTGGCCAAAGCCCCGAAGCTGGAGATATCGCCCTTGCCGCCGCCGTCGCGCTTCACCGACATGCGAATGGCCTGAGGCAGCTTACGCTGGATGAAACCGGTACGGAAGGTAAGGTAAATGTGAGTGCCCAGCAGAAGCGCAATCATCGCGGGACCCCACACGAAGGAGTCGATGGTGGTGAGAATGTCAGTCATAGGATCCTTATGGAGCCCGCCCGTCAGTGGTGGGCCCGAAGGCCTCGCACGCGGTCAGGTCCCCGCTTTCGGAGATGTTGATGTGAAGATTCTACACCAACATCTCCGGGACTGCGGAATCGGCGCACAAGGCCTTCGGGCCCTTCACCGACAACCCATAAGGAACGAGTCGGTTACAGCGACGGAAGGTTACAGCTCCACCGGATTCCAGCTGCCGTCGATGTCGCAGATCCACGCCTCGGCGTCGTCGATGGTGAAGAAGGTGAGGCGCTCGTCGTTGGGGTCAAGCCAGTCCTCCCCCAGGCCCACCATGTGGTCGAAGCCCTCCTTGCGCGTCTGCGCATTGGCCCGATCCTCCAGATTGGCTCTACCTCGCAGGATGACCCAGCCGCTGCCGGGCTTCCACGCCGTCAATTCCACGAAGGGATTCTGCTGCATCTCGCGGTACACGTCCTTTGTGGTAGCGGTGCAGTACTGGATCTCGCCGTCCTGCAGCATGGCGAAGCTGAAGGGGCGCACGTGGGGTCTTCCACCCTCAGGCGTGTTCTCCACCGTGGCCAGATACCACGCGGGGATGCTGGTAAGGTAGTCTACGATAATCGCTTTTCCTTGGGACACAGCCGTTTCCTTTCTCTCCGCTGCAAACAACTCTGCCGAATATGGTCACAGATTCGACTTTTGTGCAGCCTGATTCCTATCTTCCTAGTAAGGTAATCATCTATTATATGAAATTCATTAAAAATCTATCCTATTGATGCAGGCAAGATTACAAGAGGGAGCCCCATGGGCGAGGAACGTGCACAAAAGTCGATTCCGTGACCACAAAACCGAGCTATTTGTGTCATAACTGAACGCATTACATCAAACCGCCCGCCACATTGGTCGCAATGACAGCCACCAGCATCAACGCCACGGCCGCAGCACCTGCAGCATCTCTCCAGGTGAACTGAAGGGGGCTGAGGCGGGTTTGGCCGTTGCCGCCGTGGTAGCAGCGGGCCTCCATAGCGGCCGACAAGGTCTCGGCATGGCGGAAGGCGCTGGTGAACAGAGGGATCATCAACGCCGTCAAGGTCTGCACACCCCCTTTGAAGGGGTTCACGTTGAAGTGAGCCCCGCGACTAACCTGGGCTCGATAGATAACCCCCAGCTCGGTCATGAACTGGGGTAGGAAGCGCAGAGCTATACCGAGAATCATACCCAGCTCGTGAGCCGGCACGCCGATGCGCGCCAGAGGAGCCATCAATCGCTCGAAGGCCGCTGTGATATCGAGGGTGGTGGTGGTCAAGGTGAGCAGGCTCATACCCATCAGCAGCAGGAACAGGCGGCAGCCGATGAACACGGCCGACTGCAGGCCCTTCTCGCTGATGCAGATGATGCCCCACTGGAAATACACCTGGCCGCCCTGCACGAACAGCACGTTTAGCAGCGCCGTCAGCAGCACCAGCACCAGCAGGGGCGCAAGGGCCCGCAGCGCCTGCAACAGCGGGATGCGGGATGCCAGGTAGAACGCCACGATGAACAGGGCCGCCACCGCCAGCGCCAAGGGCGTGGCTGCGCAGAACACCGCCACCATCAGCACCAGCGACAAGAGGAACTTCGCCCGCGGGTCCATGGCGTGCACCACCGAGTCCTCGGGCCAGTACTGGCCGATAATCGCACGATCAGACATCGGCGCCGCCCTCCTTCGCCGCCGTCGCGCCGGCCAGCTGGGCGGCGATGTCGGTCGCCAACGTAGCCTCGTCGTACAGATCGCGGGGCAGGTGGAAGCCGGCTTCGCGCAAGCTGCTCGCAAAGGCTTGGGGGGCCGGCGCCGCCAGGCCCACTGCCTTCAGGGCCGTCGCGTCGGCGAACACCTCGGCCGGCGTGCCCAAGGCGAACACACGCCCCTCCGACAGCACCAAGATGCGGTCGGACAACAGTGCCAGGTCCTCCATGGAATGAGACACCATGACCACAGTCATGCCCCGGGCATGGAAGCGGGCGATCAACGCCAGGAAATCGGCGCGCGACAGCGGGTCCAGCCCCGCCACCGGCTCGTCCAACACCAGCACCTCTGGCTCCATGGCCAACACACCGGCAAAGGCAACACGGCGCTGCTGGCCGCCCGACAGGTCGAAGGGGCTGCGCTCGCCCAGCGCGTCCATGTCCAAGCCCACCAGCTCCATGGCCTCGCGCACCCGACGCTCCACCTCAACTTCGGACAACTTCATGTTGCGGGGCCCGAAGGCCACGTCGTCGTAGACGGTGTTGGCGAACAGCTGGTTCTCGGGATACTGGAACACCAGCCCTACCGACTGGCGCACCTGGGCGGCCACTTTCTTGTCGGCCAGATCGGCTCCGTCGGCCAGCACACGACCGCAGGTGGGATGCACGAGCCCGTTCATATGCTGGATGAGGGTGGATTTTCCGCTGCCGGTGTGGCCGGCCACGCCGAGGAACTCCCCCGGCTCCACTGCCAACGTCACATCGCGCAGGGCCCATACCGCATCGGGGGCATTGCCCCAGGCGGCCTCGCGCTCGCGCTTCGCCTTGCGGCTGCGCTTGCGGTCCTCGCCGCCGGCGTAGCTGTAGCTTACTGCTTCGAACGCAAGGCGCATAGCTCCTCCTTCAGGGCCTCGTCGGTCACGCAGGTGCCCACCGGCACACCGCGAGCCTGCAGCTCCAACGAAAGGCGGCACGCGAAGGGAACCTCCAGGGAAAGTTCGCGCAGCTCGGAGGCGCGGGTCAGCACCTCCTGCGGCGTGCCGTCCAGCCGCACCTCACCGCCATCGAGTACCACCACGCGCTCGGCGGCGGCCGCCTCCTCCATGTAGTGGGTGATCATCACCACCGTCATACCGGCGGCGTGCAGATCGCGCACCACGCGCATCAACCCGGCACGCCCGCGGGGGTCGAGCATGGCCGTGGCCTCGTCCAGAATGAGGATGGCCGGGTCCATGGCCAGCACGCCGGCGATGGCCACGCGCTGCTTCTGACCGCCCGAAAGAGCGTTGGTCTCATGCTCCTCGAAACCTTGCAGTCCCACTTCGGCAAGCGCTCGGGTTACCCGCTCGCGCAGCTCGGGATTGGGGATACCCAGGTTCTCGGGTCCGAAAGCCACGTCGTTCTCGATGAGGCTCGCCACGATCTGGTCGTCGGGGTTCTGGAACACCAGCCCCGCGTTCGACCGGATGAAGTACGTGGCCTCGGGGTCGCGGGTGTCGCAGCCGAACACGAGCGTCTCGCCCTCGTCGGGCACGAGCAGCGCGTTGATGTGCTTGGCCAAGGTCGACTTGCCCGAGCCGTTGCCCCCCAGAAGGCAGAGGAACTGCCCCTGGGGCACCGTAAGATTCAGATTCCGGAAGACGAACTGCTCGCCGTCGTAGGTGAAACCCGCATCGCGAAATGCGACAAACACTTCGTCGCCCTGCGCATCCGCAGGCGCCACCTCGCAGGAGGCGGCATCGGCCAGGGCGGGCTGAAGCCCTCCCCTACGGGAATCGGTGCCCGATGACGGGCCGCCCTCGTAGGGGACGGCTTCAGCCGTCCCATTCGCCGGGGTATCACCGGTTGAGTGGGCGGCCTGAAGGCCGCCCCTACGAGGATCGCCGCCCCGGGGAGAATCGTGTTCCGCTGTTGACGTTTTAGTGCGCATTAGAGACCCTTAACCTGGTCTTTCTTCGGCGTGATGAGGTTCGAGATGGCCTTGTACACAACAAGCGTGAGCACCGAATTCAGAATACCCTTCAACAGGTTGAACGGAATGAGAATGGGCACGATCATGGCCACTACGGCGTCCAGCGGCACACCGAGCCACGCCGGCGTGACCAGCAGGTTGCCCAGCACCGCCATGGCCACGGCCACCACAACGCCCAGCGCCAGGCCGATGACGGCGCCCTTGAAGTTGTGGATGCGCTTGTACACCAGGGCAGCCGGCAGCACGTAGCCGATCACCACGAGGAAGTTCATGAGCGCGCCGGTAAAGTCGGCGAACAGGATGCCGTGGGCCACCACCGAGATGACGCCGCAGGCGAGGCCGGCCGCCGGACCGTAGGCGAAGCCGCATACCATGGCGGGCATGAACGAGGCGTCGTAGGACAGCCACGCCACGCCGGGCAGAAGAGGGAACTCCACGAACGTGAGCAGCACCGAGATAGCGCACAAGAGCGCGATGGTCACCAGCACGCGGGTGGACCACACGTTGGTGTTCGCAATGGATTTCTGGGCCGTGGGGGCCTTGGCGGGACGAACGGGACTGGATGCGGTTGCGGGATGCATCGTGGGCTTATCAGCCATAGCTTCCACCTTCTTTCGGCGAGGCTCCTTCTCTTCGCGGATTCGCCTTCCCCTCGCCAGAAAGAAAACGAGCCCGTATGAATTCCTTTTCATACAGGCCTCGTTGGTTCGCACCGATGCGATCGATCGGAACCCGCGCCGATGCGCGAGTGAGCGAACGTCTGCCTCTTCCATCCGGACTGTAACCGTTGGCCCCGGAATTGCACCGGGTCAGCCTGCGCGAGCGCAGGGTCGCGGGCTCGCAAGGCCACCATAAAGGCGCCGTGCTTACCGCCAGTGAGGATTTCCACCTCGCCCTGAAACAGAATTCACGAGTTGCATTGTAGAAGAAGCGCCCCGCTTGCGCAACCCCACGCCCCATCGGTGCCGCGCGGGACGCCATAGGCCGCATCGATGGACGGCCGCCGAATGCTCGCGTCGGCTAGGGCCGCAAGCGCGACCGGGCCCGGCGCTACCGCTGGCGCGGGTACAGCACATAGCCGCGATCGGCAGCAGCGAAGTCGACTGACTGAGATGAGCCGCCCAGGCGGTCGTGAATGCAGATGTCCATCTGGAAGACGTCGCCGATAGCGCCCGATGCCAGCACGTCGGCCACCGAGCCTTCTGCGGCAACCCTCCCCCGCTCCATGACGATGAGGTTGTCGGAGTAGCGCAGGGCCAGGTCCAGGTCGTGAATGACCAGGGCCACCGTTTTGCCCTCGCGACGGTTCAAGTCGCGCACGAGCGCCATAAGGTCGTGGCAGGCGTTGATGTCGAGGTAGGTGGTGGGCTCGTCCAGCACGATGAGGTCGGTGTCTTGGGCGAGCGTCATGGCCAGGTAGGCGCGCTGGCGCTCGCCGCCGGAAAGATGGCGCAGATCGTGGTCGCGAAAGCGAGCCACACCGGCGCGCTCCATGGCAGCCTCCACCAGCTCGCGGTCGTGGGAGCCGAGGCGGCCGCCCAAGCCCATATGCGGATGCCGCCCGCAGGCCACGAGCGCGGCCACAGTCATGGGAGGCGTGCGCGAAGACTGCGCGAGCACCGCCAGCATGCGGGCGCGCTCGCGGGGCGCGAGCGCCGCGGTGTCGCGGCCGGTCACCTGTACCCGACCCGCCGACGGGCACAGAAGGCCCGCTGCCAGCTTTACGAGGGTCGATTTCCCGCAGCCGTTGGGGCCTACGATACTCGTCACCGCGCCGACGGCGATGCGAGCCGAAAGCCCCTCGATGAAGGGAGCCTTCGGGCGGTACGAGAAGGACACCTCGTCGTATCGGATAGCGCACCCCTCCCCTCCCAGTGCGTCGGCGTAATCGGGCGCAAGGGCGGACGAAATCGAGATTCCCGCAGCTTGCTCAGTCAAGGCCGCCTCCTCGGTTCTTCAAGATAAGGTAAATGAAGAAGGGGCCGCCGATGAAAGCCATGAGGATGCCCACCGGCAGCTCGTAGGGGGCGAACAGCACCCGCGCCAGAAGGTCGCAGCCCACCACGAAGGCCGCACCGGCCAAAGCCGCCACCGGCACCACCCAGCGGTTATCGTGGCCCACGAAAAAGCGCACGAGATGCGGCACCACAAGCCCCACGAAACCGAGCAGCCCCGCAAAGCTCACGGCGGCGCCAGCGAGCACGGCGGCCACGGCCAGCACGGCAAGGCGCGTCCGGCGCACGTTGAGCCCCAAACTGTGGGCCGCCTCGTCGCCAAGGGCGAGAATGTTCAGCTTCGGCGCTGCCACAAGCGCCAGCAAGACGCCCGCGGCAATGTAGAGGGCCGGCCAATCCAGATCGCGCATGAGCACGCCGGACAAGCCGCCCACAAGGAAGGTAGACGAGCCGATGTAGGCATCGGGGTCCGCAATGAGGATGGTGTTCATGCCGGCGCCGAACACCGTCGTGATGGCAATGCCCGCAAGCACCACCGTAAGCCGGCTGATACCGGTACCGAGCGACAGCGCAAAAATGATAAGCGCGGTCACCAGCGCCCCGGCGAAGGCCGCCAGGGGCGTCAGCCACAAGGCACCGGGGGCCAGCGAGGCCGCCAGCAGAACGAACAGCCCCGCGCCGGAGTTCACACCGATAACGTTGGGGCTCGCGAGCGGATTGTCGAGCGACGCCTGGATGAGCGCACCGGAGGTGGCAAGCGCCGCGCCCGCCAGCAGGGCTGCCAACACGCGCGGAACGCGTACGTTCTCCAGAATGCTGCGGGCCGTATCAGCGACCTCGCCCCCTGCCGCCCACGCCACAAGCTCCGGTAGGCTCACCGCCGAAGCGCCGAGCACGAGTCCCGCAGCCGTGGCCGCCACCAAAACGGTGGCGGTCACAGCCAGGACGACAATGTTCCTCGGAGTTCCGCTCATAGAACGTGCCCGCTGGACCTTAGTTCTGCCCGTAGAGGCTGTCGTAGAGGCCCTGGTAGGCCTCGGCCCACTGCGCGTTGGGCTTGGCGAGGTACAGCGTCGGATCCAACGTGATGTAACGGCCGTTCTGCACGGCAGACAGCGCGCTCCACGCGGGATTCGCCGCCGTGGCCTCCTCGAGGTTGCGCATGGCCGCCTCAGCGTCGTCGCCCATGGGAATGACGAAGATGAAGTCGGGGTTCATCTCGATAACGGCCTCCAGACTGAAATCCTTAAGCAGGCTCTTGTTCTCATCGGCCAGGTTGTTCACCCCCAGATCGGCCAACATGGCACCAGTCTGGGTGGTCGAAGCCTGCACGCGGGTTCCCCCGGAGAACGTGGTAAGCACCAAAGCCGTCGGGGGATTTTCCGCCGGCACCGCCCCCACAATGCCGTCGATGGCCTCGGCCACCCCCGCAGCGTTCTGCTCGTAGAGGTCCTCGCGCCCGGTGATGTCAGTGAAGGTGCGCATAAGGCGCTTGTAGTCGTCGAAGGTGGTCACCTGGAAGTAGGCCACGGGAATGCCGGAGCTTACCAGCGCGTCGCGCAGGTCGGCCTGGCTGGAGTCGCCGCCGCGGCCGCCGGTGCCGCTCGTCATGATGACGAAGTCGGGGTTAAGAGCGATGATGGCCTCCAGGTTCACGGCGGTGAAGTCGCCCACAGTGGCCACATCGGGACTTGCAATGGTCCAGCCCGCGGCGGTCAGCGCGTCGTCGGAGACGCCCACGAGCGTGCCACCGGCGAGTTCCCAGGCATTCGCAAAGCTGCCCATGCAGGCCACCACGCGCTGGGGATTATCGACGGTCACCTCGTTGCCCATGTCGTCGGTAAATGTGATGGGGCCGGGAGCTTTGGCGCCAGCGCTATCGGGAGCCTCGGTCTGCTGCTCCTGAGCTGGAGCGGCGTCACCTGCCGACGAGGCCGTTTCCTGCTGGCCGCAGCCAACCAACGCCAGCGCAAGCGCCGCAGCGGCAGCGCACAGTACGAATTTCTTCAAAACAAAATCCTTTCTATACAAAACTCATTGGTTCGCCTAAGGAAGTCAGCGAGGGTTCGGCAGGTGCCTGGAATTGCCCCGCCTTTGGGCCAAGCGTACTTCGCTACGCGCCGCGCCCAAAACAAGGGGCAAGGCCAGGTGCCTGTCGGAGTCGCAGCGTCGGGACGTTCATTCGGCAGCAGCCGAAGGAACGTCAAGTTGTTGGCCGTGGGCGCAGTAGTCGTCTTGGGCCAAGATGTCGCCGTCGTGGTAGTAGGCGGCACGGGCGCGGCAGCCGCCGCAGCCGTCCTTGTAGTCGCAACTGCCGCACGCGCCGGAATAGGCTTGGGTACGCAGGCGCTCGAAAACGGGGCTCGTCTTCCAGATCTCGTCGAATGGTTGCTCACGCACGTCGCCCGCTTCCTCGGTCATGTAGGCGCACGGGCGCACGATGCCCTCGCTGCCCACGACGCAGTAGGTGAGCCCGGCCAGGCAGCCGCGGGTGAAACGCGTGTCGATGCCGAGCTGCTTGGCCACGCGGGTGAACTGCGGGGCGCAGGTGGGCTTCACGTCGATGGACACCTCAGCTGACTTCCGCATGATGTCACGCAGCAGCGCCTCATTCTCCAGCACCTCCAGGCTCGTCTCCTGGATGTACTCGCCGCGGCCTACGGGAATCAGGAAGAAGATGTAGTGGGCCACAGCCCCGATTTCCTCGGCGAAGTCGGTAATGGCGCACACCTCGTCACGATTCCAATCGACCACCGTGGTGTGCAGCTGGAAGGGCAGTCCCGCACGCTTGCAAGCCTCGATGCCAGCCATGGTAAGCGCGTGGGCGTTTGGAAGACCGCGGAACTTGTCGTGCTTGGCAGCATCCAGGCTGTCCACGGAAATGCCCATGGCACAAGCCCCAGCCTCCTTCAGGCGGGCAGCCACCTCGTCGGTGATGAGCGTGCCGTTGCTGCCGAACACGGGGCGCAAGCCGCGGGAAGCGGCGTGGGTCACCAACTCGTAGATGTCGGGGCGCATAAGCGGCTCGCCGCCGGAGAAGATCATGATCTTGAAACCCGCCTGCGCGATCTCGTCGATCATCTTCTTTGCCTCGTCGGTGGAAAGCTCCTTATCGGTAGCGTCCTCGGCGTCCTGATAGCAGTGGACGCATTTCAGATTGCACTGGTTCGTGGTCATCCACGATACGATCATGGCCTCTCCTCTTCTCATTCGTCTCCAGCGTGTAAAGAGGATAGCCTTCGGCCGGGCAGGCCCACATCACCCGAACGGTCTAGGTGCGGACCATAAAAAGTATGCCTACACTAACTGATATGAGAAGCTGCGAACGGCCTCGGCGACGGCGGCATCGCGAAGCCTGCCGCTGTTCGCGCGGGCCCAGGGAGCATCACCGGTGAGTCGCACCAAATCGGCGCGGCTGTAGAGGAAGGCGTCGTCAACGGAGGCTACCCGATCATCGATGGCGGGCGTGCCCTCGGACACGTCCACAAGCAGCATTGGCCGACCGCGCCGCGTGCGCATAGCGGTCTTTACCAGGCGCTTGTCCAGCACGGGCACAACACCCGGAGCCACTACCACGATATCGGCGTTTCCGAGCATCACGGGCAACGCCTCGGGCGAAGCCGCGGCAAAAGCGGTCGACGCAGACGCGCCGGACGGGAGCAGCACGTCTCCGGCGTCCAGCGGCGAAGAACCAGCACCCGACGTCTCCAAGCCATCCCGCATACCCACCCACGTAAGATGACCCACGCCAGCATCAACCAAAGCAGAGGCGGTCGCCACAGGCAGCGCGCCCGAGCCCACCACAAGCGCACGGCGACGACCAAGATGGTCGAACACGCGATGCGTCAACTCAGCCACCGTCGCGCCCAAGGCACCGGTCGATTCCCCCGCGTCCAAAGCCTCCAGACGCCCTGCAAGCGCACGAACAGCGGCGACGAGCCCCTCGAGCCACGGCCCCAGCGCGCCCTGGGCCCGCGAGGCCGAGGCAGCCATCGCAAAACTATCGGCCGTCTCTTCTCCGGACTGCGCAAACTCGTCAACACTGCCGACGGCTGCAAACAGATGAGCGGCCGCGTCGACACCTTCCGCGAAATAGCCATGGGCCATTCCGTCCGCCGAAAGCACCCCCGCGGCAACCATCTGCGAGAGAATCACATCATAGGCGTCAGTGCCGTCCTCTACCACGGCATAGGCCTCCATGCGCTCTTCCGACGTCAGCAGCAAAACCTCCTCCACGCTGCGGTGGCCGGCAAGTCGGCAAAGGACGGCCCCGCGCGCCTCGGCAGCCTCCAGCGAGCGAACGAGCAAGGAAAATGGCGCTCTACGGGGATTCACGCCGACCATTACCAGAGTCATGGCGTCACCCGGCCGACAAGGCGATCAGCGCGATGGTGGTTGCGAAACCGCCGATGGAGAGCAGGGCTCGGGCACGAGTGCCCACCGCGCAAGGCGCGAGAAAGGAAAGAACGGCATAGGCGCCCCACGCCGCCGCCACAAGAAGGGACAGGGCGATGCGCGGCCAAAGATACCCGATGCCTCCCACGCAATGGGACTGGGCCAT
This sequence comes from Adlercreutzia wanghongyangiae, assembly GCF_035989245.1. NCBI lineage: Bacteria > Bacillati > Actinomycetota > Coriobacteriia > Eggerthellales > Eggerthellaceae > Adlercreutzia > Adlercreutzia wanghongyangiae. The sequence continues at coordinate 54,053 of NZ_JAYMFF010000007.1, forward strand.
GGCGGCCGAAAGGGCAACCATGTGCGTGAAGCCGATGAGCATGGCACCCGAGAACACTATCAGCCCCACCAGGGCAGACCAACGGGCGATAGTGGTCAGCGTGTCGAAGGCCGGGGTGGCAAGCGAGAACAGCTTCGCCGAGCGCCGTGCCATGAGGCGCCGCTGGTACAACAGCATACCCGATGCCGCCGCGCTCACCGCGAAGCAGGCGCAGGCAATGAATACGAGCACAATGTGGGGCACGAGCAGGGGCCACTGGTAGAAGGCCATGTTGTCAGCCGCCGTCGGGTCCAGGATTTTCAACCACTGGGACACCACGATGAGCAGAGCCACCACCGGTCCCACAGCCAAGGCGAACCCGAGGCCCCGCTTGGTGACCACCAGTCCCACGGAAGTGACCACCGCAAGCACCCAGGATGCCAGCATGATGATGTTCGGACCCGAGAGCAGTGTGCCATCGGTGGAAACAGACTCCATGCCGATTACCACCGAGTGCAGTCCTGCCGCCACAAGGAACACGATCTGAGCCAACCGGGCGCTCGCCGCACGATCGCGCAGGATGCCGTGAGCCGCCAGGGCGCTCGCAATGCCGTAGAGCAGAGCGCAAAGTATTTCCGCATAGAATATGACCATGGAACTGCCAGCCGTCCTCTCCGTCTGACCCCATCATAGTAGAGGCGCCCCCACGCCGTCATCGCCCGAACGGGCTACGTATCCGTAGGCGCCTGCGCCCCATTCGGCGACGCAACCTGCGCCCCGCACCACCGAAGTGACCTCAGCGCGCACCAGCGGTGCGGAGCCACACCGCGAGCACCCCCCCGCCTAGCAGCGGCGCAGCACGCCTGTCTCGAAGCCATAGGCCACGAGCGCCGCCCGGTTGGCACGACCCGATTTCGCCGTCATATGGGAGAGGTGCGCCTTCACGGTCTGCTCGGACAGCGTAAGACGACCGGCGATCTCCTTATTCGAGAGACCGCCGGCAATGTAGTAGAGGATCTGCTGCTCGCGCAGCGTGAGAGCATGGTCGGGATCGGTGACGAGGATCATCGCGACGCCTCCGTGCAACCCCGCCTAGGCGAAGTCGTACAGGTCCTTCGCGGCCTCTTGGAAGTCGGCATAGGCCTCGGCGGCGATCACCTCGTCGTCCACCAGCTCGAAGGAGGCCGGCTGACCCTCCTCGTCCACCTCGGTCACTTCCAGCACCACCACTTCGCCGGAAGAGGTAGCCGGATGATCGTCATCCACAGGGAAGAAGAACCCGAACGAGCTTTCCCCCTTCAGCACCAGGCCGAGAAACTCCAGCTCTACCTCGTCGCCCTTCTCGTCGACGAGCGTGATGGTGATGCCCTCCTCGGTGGGCGGACAGAAATTCGGAGCAGAACCTTCGCGTACCATTACTGGGCCCTTCCGTGCTTGTGCTTTTTCTTCTTGTTGTCGGCCTTCTTGGGCTTGGCCGCATGCTTGCCCGCAGGCAGCGTCTCGCCGCCATCGACAACCGCCGTGGCCTCAACCTCGGCCCGCTGAGCCTCCAGGCGCGCGAGCGGCACCTGGGCGATGCCCGTGGAGGCGGAGTGATCGAACTCGAAGCGGCCGATCTCGGTGCCGTACTTCTTCTGCAGCTTCGCGAACTTCGGCTCGCGCGTCTTCCACATGCAGTAGAGCGGGCAGGCGATGGCGATGGACGAGTAAGAGCCGGCGATAAGGCCGATGGCCATGGCGAAGGCGAAGTCCTTCAGCGTCTCGCCGCCGAACAGCAGCATGGCGAACACCGGGATGAACGAGGTGAGCGTGGTGTTGATGGTGCGGATGAACACCTGGTTCATGGAGTGGTTGGCCATGGTCATGAAGGTGCAGCGGATATCCTCGCCCTTCATGTTGTCGTTGATGCGGTGGAACACGACCACCGTGTCGTAGAGCGAGTAGCCCAGGATGGTGAGCAGGGCGGCGATGGTGTTCGGGTTCACCTCGCGGCCCACCAGCGCGTAGATGCCCACCACCAAGATGAGGTCGTGCAGCAGCGCCACGATGGCCATGACGCCCATCTTATACTCGAAGCGGATGGCGATGTACACGATGATGAGCAGGATGGACACGAGGAAGGCGATCAGCGAGCTTTGGATAACGCTCGCACCCCAGTCGGGCCCGATAGTGGTCACCTCGAAGTCGCTCGTGGTAAGCCCCACGGCCTCGGCAGCCTGGGTGGCGTGGGCTGTGGCTTCCTCAGGGCTCGTGGTGGTGGTGCGCACCAGGAAGCCGGGCTCGCCGTTGGTCTCGGTGGTCTGGATGACCGCGTCGGGCTCGCCGGCGTCGGTCATGGCGTCGCGCATCTGCTCGATGGTCACATCGCCCGTGCCGTGGAAGGCCACCGAAGTGCCGCCCACGAACTCGATGCCGAAGTTCAGGCCGCGCACGCCTACCACGACAAAGCAGAGCGCCATGGCCACAGCCGCCGCCGTGAGGAACACCCGGCGATAGCCGAGGAAGTTGATGTCGTGCTTGATGAAGCGGCCCTTGATCTTGCGCACGGCGCGCACGGTCTGCGAGGCATCGGCCGGGTCGTCGGCATCCACGATGGCACGCGTCTCGGCGGCGTTCATCTGGCTGCCGGTCTCGGCCTCGCGCTCGGACACGCCCTCGGCGGCAGCCAGCTCGGCATAGCCCTTCGAGGCATCGATGGAGTCCTTAATGCCCCAGAAGCCGGGATGCTTCGCGATCACCTTCGGCGCCAGCAGGCGAATGAGCGGCGCCTTGAAGATGAGCATCATCACGATGTCGCAGATGATGCCCAGCGCCAGCGTCATGCCGAAGCCCTTAACCGACGAGGCGGCCAGGAAGAACAAGCACAGCGCCGACACCATGGTCACCAGGTCGGCGTCGATGGAGGTGAAGATGGCGTGCTTCACACCGGTGATGGACGCCGCCTTCACCGAGCGGCCCATGCGAATCTCCTCGCGGAAGCGCTCCACGGTGAGGATGGACGAGTCGGCCGCCATACCGATGGTCAGCACGATGCCGGCAATGCCCGCCAGCGACAGGCTGAACAGATGGAAGGCGGAAAGCGCCGCCAGGATGCCCAGGTACAGCACGGCGAACACAGCCATGGCCGCCGCCGTGATGAGGCCCAGGCCCTTGTAGAACAGCAGCAAGTACAGCATGACCACAGCCAGGCCGATCAGTGCCACGATAACGCCCGAGAACAGCGCATCCTGGCCGAGGGTAGGACCGACCACCTGGGACTGGGCGTACTCGAAGGACACCGGCAGCGAGCCGGACTCCAGGATGGTCTGCAGGTTCTTGGCCTCGTCCAGCGTGTAGTGGCCGGTGATCTGCACATGGCCGTTGGGAATCTCGGACTGGATGGCCGGGGCCGACTGCACCTCGCCGTCCAGGATGATCACGATGAGGCCGTGATCGGCCACCAGATCGCGACTGGCCTGGGCGAAGGCCTCGGCGCCTTGGCTGTTCAAGTCGATGTTCACGGCGTAGTCGCTGGAGGTCTCGCTTGCCTTGCCGATGGTCACGTTCGTGATGTCGGCGCCGGTGACGATGGGCGTATAGGTGCCGGGCTGCACCTCAAGGTGCTCCGACTTACCCGAGGGAAACACATTGCCGAACTCGTCGGTCACAGTGCCCTCGCCGGCGTACTGGTTGTTCTCGATGGCCTCCTTCACGTCCTCATCGGTGAACGAGTCCAGGCGGGCGAACTCCAACGAGCCGGTGCGCCCGATGGTGGCCAGGGCCTCCTCGGTGTCCGACAAGCCCGGAATCTGCACGAGAATCTGATCGGTGCCCTGCTCCTGCACCGTGGCCTCGGAGGCGCCGAGCGCGTTCACGCGGCTCTCGATGATGGCGCGGGACTTCTCCATGTCCTCGGGGGTGACCGCCTCGCCGTCGGTGGATTTTGCCGTAAGCACCACCGACAGACCGCCCTGGATGTCCAGACCCTGGTTGATCTTGTCCTGCGGCGGCACGAACAGCACCACCGATACGACGATGAGAAGCGTGGTGAGGATCAGAAGCCAGACGTTGCGGCGATCATGCGCGCGGGTCGGCTTCTTCTTGACGTTGCGTTCCAGTCCCATAAGTTGATGTCCTTGCTCAGTTGCTCAAGTGCGTTTCTCCTGCATGAATGCCCCAAGGCGCACGACGCCAGCGTGCATTCACGTTAACTTGCCCAGTATGCCACAAATCAACAGATGGTCAACGCCTTATTCCGTATTCGCAATAAATCGAAGCACCAAGCCGGCTGTCAGAAATAACCGGAGCATCTTTCGTCAAGTCCAAACTCGTCCCCTCAGTAATACACCATATCATCGAGGGGACGAGCATGGGCTCTTTTCTTAGGGATTAGGGCAAACACCAGTAGGCTGAAATCCCGCAATCCCCCTTTCTTAGAAAATTGGCATTCGAATGTTTCCGTCAGAAAACTTTAAATGGTCAGCAGCATCACTTTGGAAGCTCATGAACGCAGCTTGGTTCATTTGACCCTCGATTTGGGCCCCTGTAACTGGAGCGCATTGCAAATCTGATGACACAATCCATTCTTCGATTTCCAGTACCTCCCCCGCTGAATCAGTTTCCCCGCTTGACGGACCGATCAAAACGAAGGCGCATGACCCCGTTGCCGATAAAACACTTTTCTCGCTTTCACTTAGCTCAGAGAACATATAACCACAATACTGGAGTCGCCCATCCTCCCGCCAGACCGCAAATGGGTTCGAACTAATCAAAGCAATGGGGCTCCCTCCGCAATAAATCGGATATTGATGGGAATCCTCTTGCTCGACACCCGCACCAGTTATCCGGTAAACCGGTATGGCCGCCCCCAACTCAAACGAAGAATCGGCCCCACGATCACACGCAGCGCGAAGCCGAGAAGGACCAAAATCGACGATTGCAATCGCCGCATCATTACGCACAACAAGCATCTCGATAAGACTAGTTCGGTATTTCCCATCCAATTGAAAGGGTACGCATAGTATAAGAGCGAACACCGCAACGACGGTCACAGCCAACACGGCAAACCGCTTCATGCCCTCCCCCTTTATTAGAAATAATTATATTTTATATCATATTTCGATATTGTAATCAAGTCTATAATTCAACCAAGAAGACCGATTCCATCCCTCAGGGACTGCAAAGACGGGAGCCCTCGGAGTTCGAGCAATTTTCGTCAGTGCAGGAACATGGCGTCGCCGAAGGAGAGGAGGCGGTAGCGCTCGGCGATGGCGTGGTCGTAGGCGGCCAGCAGGTGCTCGCGGCTGCTGAAGGCCGACACGAGCATCATGAGGGTGCTGCGCGGCACGTGGAAGTTGGTGACGAGCGCGTCCACCACGTGAAACTGGTATCCCGGCAGGATATAGAGGCTCGTGGCCTCGCGATCGCGAGCCACGAGCGCCCCACGGCCACCGTCGGTCGCAGGATCCCAGGCGCTTTCCAGGCTGCGCACGCTGGTAGTGCCCACCGCTACCACGCGTCCGCCCGCAGCGCGGGTCGCGTTCACCGCGTCCACCGTAGCCTGCGGTACCGTGTAGAACTCCGTGTGAATGACGTGCTTCTCCGGGTCGTCCTCGTCCACCACGCGGAAGGTGTCCAGGCCCACCTCAAGTTCCACCGTAGCCCAGCCCACGCCCTGCTCGCGCAAGCGCTCGATGAGCTCGGGCGTGAAATGCAGGCCCGCCGTAGGAGCCGCCGCCGAGCTCTCGCGGCGGGAGTACACCGTCTGGTACAACTCCTCGTCGCCGGCGTAATCGCGGATGTAGGGAGGCAGCGGCGTGTGGCCCACGGCGTGCAGCGCCTCGTCCAGCGAGGGCAGCGGGGTGGAAAGCCGCGCCACGCGCTCGCCGCGCTGGCCGCAACGCGCCCAGTCGATAATCTCGGCCGACAGCACCACTTCTCCCGCAGCATCCGTGAAGTCCACCACGGCACCAGCACCCGGCTTCAGTCGCTTGCCCGGACGCACGAGCACCTCCCAGAAGGCCAACCGGTTCGTCCGCGGTTCGGGACCGCCGCACTCGCGCAGCAAAAACACCTCGGCCGCGCCGCCCGTGCCCCGCTTGGCGCCCAGAAGGCGCGCCGGCATGACGCGGGTCTCGTTGGCCACGAGCAAATCACCCGGTCGCAGATATTCCGCAATATCCCGGAAGATCCGATCCTCCACTTCCCCGCTCTCGCGATCCATCACCAGCATCCGACACTCGTCGCGCACAGCCGCGGGCTCCTGAGCGATGAGCTCCTCGGGCAAGTTGTAGTCGAAATCATCGGTTCTCATGAAAAAGCTCCTTCACAATTAAGTGAGCGCTATACTACCATGACCTCTTAAGACCATGCGTCGTCCATGCGTCGAGGGGGTGCTCGCAGGCCTCTGAACGCCCCGCAGAGAACGCGACGCTCAAGAATCAGCTTCCACTCCAGCAGCAGCGATTCCGGGATAGTACCGACTCGCGTGCGTCATCTTCGCTGATTCCTTCGTCGCGTTCGCCGCGGGAAAAGCGTTCAGCGGGCTGCGAGCACCCCCTCGACGCATGAGCGCCACTACTGTTAGGACTGCAAGATGGCCCTCTTCGATTGCACCTGCGACGCGACCAGCGGGCACGCCCGCGCGCTCACCTACACCACCGCCCATGGCGACTTCCATACCCCCATGTTCATGCCCGTGGGCACGTCGGCCACGGTGAAGGGCGTTACCGTAGACCAGCTGCACGATCTGGGCAGCCAGGTAGTGCTCGCGAACACCTACCACCTCGCCATGCGCCCCGGCGCGGAACTCGTGGCCGAGGCCGGCGGCATCCACCGCTTCATGAACTACGACGGCCCCATGCTCACCGACTCGGGCGGGTTCCAGGTGTTCAGCCTGGCCGACACCGTGAAGCTGTCGGACGACGGGGTCACCTTCAAGTCCATCTACGACGGCAGCAACATTCACTGGAGCCCCGAGGAGAACATGCGCATCCAGGAGCTCATCGGCGCCGACATCGCCATGCAGCTGGATCAGTGCGCGCCCTATCCCGCCACCCGCGAGTTCGTGGCGAAGGCCGTGGACTACTCCAGCGCTTGGGCGCGCCGCTGCCTGGCGGCGCACACGCGTCCCGACCAGACGCTCTTCGGCATCGTACAGGGCGGCATGCATCTGGATCTGCGCTTGGAAAGCGTGCGACGCCTGCGCGAGATTGAAGACGAGTCGCTGGCCGCGGGCGGGCGGCGCTTCGGCGGCTTCGGCATCGGCGGATACTCCGTGGGCGAGGATCACGAAGTGATGTTCGAGACCTTGGGGGACGTGGCCCGGGCCTGCCCCGCCGACCGGCCCCGCTACCTCATGGGCGTAGGCAACCCGACTACCCTCGTGCGTGCCGTGCGCGAGGGCGTGGACATGTTCGACTGCGTGCTGCCCACCCGCACCGCGCGCATGGGCACGGCGTTTTCCAGCACAGGCCGCATGAACATGCGCAACGCCAAGTACGCTCGCGACTTCACGCCGCTCGACCCCACCTGCGACTGCCCCACCTGCACAAACTACACGCGCGCCTACCTGCGCCATCTGGTGAAGCAGAACGAGATGCTGGGGGCCATGCTGCTGTCGGTGCACAACCTGCACTTCCTGCTGGACCTCATGCGTCGCGCACGCGAGGCCGTGCTGGCCGACGCCTACGAGGAGTTCTATCAGGCGTGGATGGATTCGGACGCAGCGGCCGACTACTAGGGCGCTCCGACGGGGAAAGCCCTCGTCGCAAAGGATCCCTCAAAGAACATAACCGTTTTCCTAACGGCAGATTACAGCTTGTTGACAGCCGTCTACGGAACGTAAACAGCTCCTGCCAAACGCTGACATCTCCGTTACGAGACGTTAAACTGAACTCCAGTGTCAGACGAGCAGCCAAACCATTTTCGCAGAGGAACTGGGACGGCGGCGCGCCCCGGCGCGAACCCTCGTCACAGTTGAAAGGAATGATTGCCATGACCACTTCCCTCGCAGACAAGCTGGCGCCCTACGGCATCGATTACGTAGATGCCATGGACCGTTTCGGCGACAACGCCGAGCTGTACGAGCGCTTGGCTCTGAAATACCTGGACGACAGCCATTTGGTGGGACTGCAGGCCGCCATCGAGGCCCACGATTTCTCCGACGGCTACAGCGAGGCCCACGCGCTGAAGGGCGTGGCCGGCAACCTGTCGTTCAAAGACCTGTTCCGGACGGCCGCGCTGGTGTCCGACGCCCTGTACGCCGGCGAGTCCGATGCCGCCATCGATTACCTGCCCCAGGTGGAAGAGGCCCACAAGCTGGTTATCCAGGGCCTCGAGGCCTGGCAAAACGGCGAACTGTAGCCGCTCGGCAGCACCGTTACCCCGAACTGAAAGCGACCGCCGCGGCGGTCGCTTTTTTGTGCGGAAGAGAATCGATAGCGAGGCCGGGGCAGCAAGAGCGGCGCTCCCTTACCGGCATCAACCTGGCGATGCGGCCCCGCCGCCGGCACCGCATCGCCAGGCATCGGACCGCTACAGCTCGATGCGCTCGAACATGTCGCGGGTGGCCCCGCAAATGGGACAGGTGTAGCCCTCGGGTAGTCCCTCCGGGTAGCCCTCCTCGATGTAGCCGCACACCATGCAGCGCCAGGCGATGCGCTTGCCCGCCTCGGGAGCCCCCGAGGGCGTCGCCGACACCCCGGCAGGGGCCGCCTCGTCGCCGCCGTTGTAGGTGGCGGCCTTCGGAGGCGTCTTGCCGCCCTTCACCGCATGGTAGTACGCGTAGGTGAGCGGATCGCCCGTTTCCAGAACCTCGGCCTCTTCCACCGTGCCCACGAACAGATAGTGGCTGCCCACATCGATAGTCTCGGTCACGAACACCGAGAACCGCGCCAAGCCGTGCTCGGTCACATAGGGCACCTCCGAGCCGTCCAGAGCATGGTTGCAATCCGCGAACTTGTCCAGCTCGATGGAGGTGTGGAACCCGAAGGTGCCGATCAGCTCCATGGGAGCATCCTGGGCCAGCACGGTGGCGGCGAAACGGCCGGCATCCAGAATGGCCCGGGCCGTGGCATTTTCCTTATTCAGCGACACCGACAGCGTGGGCGGCTCGCTGGCCACCTGCACCAGCGTGTTCACCACGCAGCCGAATTTGGCATCACCGTCGCGCGCGGTGATGAGGTACAGCCCCGAGCTGAGCGAGCGGAAGGCCTTACGATCGATCATAATGCGTCTCCTTTCGGATAGGGGCAGCGCGTGCCGGAAAGCACGGCCGCAAAGCAGCGCGCCCTTGAAGCTCGCGCACGCGAAACCGGGCGACAACTTCTCAACAACCGAGCCTATCATGACCGTGGCCGTTATACTTTGTCCGTAGCTAATCCGTAGCCAATCCGCATCCCGACACGAGAGACGCGGCGAAAGAGGAATCCCTGTGAGACAGTCCAACATCGAGCTTCTGCGCATCGCCAGCATGATCATGATCGCCCTGTTCCACTTCAGCGTGCACGGCCCCTGGCCCGAAGACGGGCCCTTGGCCTCCCAAATAGCCGTCGACATGCTCAGCTTCGGGGGGAAGCTGGGCGTGAACTGCTTCGTGATGATCACGGGGTACTTCATGGTGCGCCGGCCGCTGAAGGTAACGTCGCTTCTGCGCATTGTGTTCGAAACGTGGTTCTACTCGTTTGTCATCCTGGGCATCTTCCTGCTGGCGCAGCCCGAATTGGTAACTCAGGCCAAGCTGGAGAAAGCGCTGCTGCCCGTGATGTCGGGCGAATACTGGTTCATCACCTGCTATCTGGCGATGATGGTGATAAGCCCGTTTTTGAACTTGCTGTACCAGCACCTGAGCGGCACCGGCAAGAGTCGCCTTATGGCCGCAGGATTCGTGGCGCTGTCGCTTATTCCCACCGTGTGCACCTTCAACCCCATTGGATCCGACCTGGTGTGGTTCTTCTACCTGTACCTGTTGGGCGGCTGGCTGCGCGAGCAGGCCGACGGCCACGCGAAAGCGGGGTTTTGCGTCCTCGACCCCACGCGGTTCACGAAGAAGATGGGCGGCTGGGCCATTGCGGGCGGCGTCGCCTTTGTGTGGGCCAGCATGGCCGTTATCGGCTGGGCCCAGCAGACGAGCGGCTTCGACCGCATCCTGCCCGACTACTTCATCTGGCAGTACATGGTGCCCACCTTCGTGGCTTCGGTCGGCACGTTCCGAGCCTTCCAGAAGCTGGACATCGGATGCGTGCCCTGGATCAACACAGCGGCGGCTTCGGCACTGGGCGTGTACCTCATTCACGACAACCCCATCATGCGCGCGTGGCTGTGGCCGCACTTCGCCGCCGTATACGCCGCGGGCCCCCTTGCCATCCTAGCGGCGGGCATCGGCATCGCCGTAGCCGCGTACATCGTCGGCGCCCTCGTCGACACCGCACGCCGCACCTGGCTGGAAACCCCGCTGTTCGCATGGATGGGCCGCCGCTTCTCCCCCGCCTTCGCCAAAGCCGACACCTGGCTGTCAACCATCGGCAAATAGCAAAACGGTCCGCCGTATAGCACCACTCGTATGCTAATTTGTTCATTTCTCTAATACATATTGAAATATTGAACATTTTACTTCAGAATGATTCCAGAAGAAGAGGCTCTGAACCATCAAAGGAATCACGACATTATGGATCTTACAAGAAGCGAGTTCTTGGTTTTGCGGGAGATCACCCTGCATCCGGGCTGTGCTCAGCGAAAAATCGTTAACGCAACAGGGCTTTCACTGGGAAGCGTGAACGCTGCTAAAAAGTCTCTTGTTGCAGCGGGGCTCATTCGCAATGGCGAGCCGACCGCCGAAGCCGCGAGCGCGCTTGCTCCCTACAAAGTAGACAACGCCATCATCCTGGCCGCAGGGCTCTCATCTCGTTTCGCCCCCATTTCCTATGAAAAGCCCAAGGGACTCCTGAAGGTGCGCGGCGAGGTGCTCATCGAGCGTCAGATCGAGCAGCTGCTAGCTGCGGGCATCACCGATATTATCGTAGTCGTGGGGTACAAGAAGGAGTACTTCTTTTACCTGGAAGACAAATTCGGGGTGTCCATCGTGGTGAACCCCGACTACGCTTCACGAAACAACAGCTCATCCATCAAGCGGGTGGAAGACCGCCTGGGTAACACTTATATCTGCTCGTCGGATGACTACTTCACCGAGAATCCCTTCGAGCCCTACGTGTGGAAGGCCTACTACGCCGTGGAATACGCCGAGGGACCCACAGCCGAATGGTGCGTCAGCACAGGCGCCCACGACCGCATCACCTCCGTAACCATCGGAGGGTCAGACGCCTGGTACATGATCGGCCACGTCTATTTCGATCGCGCCTTCTCGAATGCCTACGTCCCGCTGTTGGACGCCGTCTACGACAACCCCGCCACCGTCGACAAACTGTGGGAGCACATCTATCTCGACCACATCAAGGAACTGGACATGACGGCGCGACGCTACCCTGCCGGTACCATCTTCGAGTTCGACAGCCTGGACGAGGTGCGTGAGTTCGATCCCCTTTTCTTGGAAAACCTCGATTCGGAGGTATTCGACAACATCGTGGAAGTGCTCGGCTGCAGCAAAAACGAGATCCACGATGTGTACCCCCTGAAGCAAGGCCTCACCAACCTCTCCTGCCACTTCGCCACCCAAAATGGCGAATACGTGTACCGCCATCCGGGCATCGGCACCGAGTCGATGATCGATCGAACAAGCGAGACTGCCGCTCAGAAAATCGCCCACGACCTTGGCATAGACGATACCTTCATCTATGAAGACGAACGAGGATGGAAAATCTCCCGGTTTATTCCCGAGGCGCGCAACCTCGATCCGCGCAACGACGCCGAAGTGGCTCGCGCCATGCGCATCGCCCGTAGAATTCACGAATCGGACGCCACCGTGGACAACACCTTCGATTTCTACACCGAAAGCAAACGCTACGAGCGGCTGCTGCAAGAGCATGGCCCCATCGACGTCCCCGGATATCACGAAATGGCCGACATGGCCCGACGCGTCAAAGAATATGCCGACGCCGACGGAGCACCCATATGCCTCACCCACAATGACTTTTTCTACCTGAACTTTCTCATTGACGGCAGCGACCACCTCTACCTCATTGATTGGGAGTATTCGGGCATGGCCGATTACGCCAGCGACTTCGGCACCTACGTGGTGTGCTGCGAATGCAACGAGCAGGAGGCGCTACGTGCCCTGGAGCACTATTTCGACCGCAAGCCCACTTTTGAAGAGGTGCGCCATAACTTCGCCTATGTGGCCTTGGCAGGGTGGTGCTGGTATGTCTGGAGCCTCGTAAAAGAAGCCGAGGGCGACTTCGTCGGCGAGTGGCTCTACCTCTATTACAACTATGCGAAGAGGTACTTGAAGAAAGTGTTGCACTGGTACGACGAATCGTTCTACACGGAAGGATAGGTTATGAAGTACGGACTTTTGAGCGGCTGCCTGTGGGGCCTTGACACGGTGATCCTGGGTATTGCTCTGACCATGGTTCCCTTCATCGGAACTATTGAGGCCATCACCCTGGGCGCGATCGTCAGCTCTGCCCTGCACGATGTGTTCTGTGCGCTGTGGTTGCTCCTATACATGGGCGTGCGGGGACGCCTGGGCGATACGCTAGCGGCCCTGAAAACACGGAGCGGCAAGGTGGTCATGCTGGGAGCCCTGTTGGGCGGCCCCTTGGGCATGACGGGCTATGTGATCGCCATCAACAACATTGGCGCGGGCTACACAGCCATCATCTCGTCATTCTACCCCGCCTTCGGCACGTTGATGGCCGTGCTGCTGCTGAAGGAAAAGATCACCCCGGGACGCCTGGTAGCCCTATTCGTCGCCCTGGGAGGCATTATCGCCATGGGATACCTCTCTGCCGACACCAGCGTGCCGGGCGACCCCCTCATCGGTCTGACGGCCGCCATTGTCACCGTCGTGGGCTGGGGGTCGGAGGCGGTACTGTGCGCCTGGGGCATGCGCGACGATGCCGTGGATAACGAGACGGCGCTGCAGATTCGCGAGACCACCTCGGCGCTCGTCTACCTCTTCATCGTGTTGCCCATCTTCGGCGCCTGGGCCTTTACCTGGAACGCGCTTCCCAATATCGGTGTGGGCGTTGTGGCTCTGGCAGCCCTCGCTGGCACGTGCTCGTACCTGTTCTACTACAAGGGCATCGCCACTATCGGTGCCGCCAAGGGCATGGCGCTGAACATTTCCTACTCGGCCTGGGCCGTGCTGTTCGGCCTCATCTTGCTGGGCACCATTCCCGGCCCTGTGGAAATCATCTGCTGCGTTGCCATCCTCGCCGGCACCATCCTGGCCGCCTGCGACTGGAAGGAACTGTTCAGCCGGAAGAAGCTGGAGGTATAGGCTGCCGCACAACCAACCGACCCCGGAAAGAAGGGGGCGCAGGCTATAGCCTGCGCCCCCTTCTGAGCTTTCAGACCAGACTGGTACTAGTGGAAGCAATTAGAGCAAGCACGCTTCTTGCCCGCGCCATTTGCGTCAGACACCGTGCCCGATTTAATATTCTTGGAACGCGCCAGAGAGGGGCAATCGCTCGTTGAGTGATAAACATCTCCCCCGGCAACCCAGAATACGGTAGCGTTGTTGGAGGAATTGCCGGCAGAGTAATTGGGAATCCACTTGCCATCAGACCCCACATAGTATTTGCCAACCCAGGCATTGGTAACCATCGCGCCCGAGCCGTTCACGTAGTAGTTGCCCACCCAACGACTGGAAGACATAGCCCCCGAGTTGTTCAGGTGATACCACGTACCGTTAATCTCCCGCCAGCCCGTAAGCATAGCGCCAGATTCATTCAGGTAATACCACTTTCCGCCGACCTTCTTCCAGCCAGTAGCCATATCGCCGGCCCCATTCAGGTAATACCACGAGCCGCCGACCTTCTGCCAGCCGGTCAGCATGGCGCCGGAGCCGTTGAGACGATACCACTTGCCGCCAATCTGCTGCCACCCCTTCAGCATAACCCCGTTCTCGGGGCTGAGGTAATACCACTTTCCGCCGACTTTCTGCCAGCCAGTGGCCAGAGCGCCCGAAGGCTTGAAGTAGAACCAGTCGCCGTTTTCCTTATACCAGCCGGTGACCATCCAACCAGACTTGTCGAAATAGTACACTGCATAGGTGCCGTCAGTCTCAATGACGGCAGGTCCCACGGCATAGGTGCCATCCTCATACTCGAACCACCACTTGCCATTAGAGGAGCGCATCCAATAGCCCAGCTGGAAATCGTAGTCAAAGTCGTCTTCGTTGTCTAACGCCACGACTCCGCCTCCGTCAACGGCACTTGGAGCCGCGTAAACCTCGTCAGCAAATGCCGAGAACGGCGCCGCAAGCACAAGTGCGAGAGCGGCCGTCAGAACAGCACACCAAACGCCCAGCTTCACCTCCTTTCCCTGTAAAAGCATCGTCTTCCCTGATGACATATCAGCCATAATCATCACTCTCCTCGTTCACATGTTCTTGTCTTCGGAACATTGGCTGATCGGACTCCATCAGATTAGCACATATTTACCTTTTCGATCATCTTTCAGAACGGGACAGACAACCTCCTTTGTCCAACAACAAGAAGGGGCGACCAAGCGAGGTCGCCCCTTCTCACATTGCATGCATGCACGCACGGCTTACCGTGTTTTATCCCACAGACCAGAACTGTTTACGTGATATTTACCAATCCAGGTATTAGTGGCCATCGCACCCGAGCTCGTAAGATAGTAGTTACCTACCCAGCAGTTGGCCGACATGGCACCCGAGCTCTTCAGGTGATACCACACACCGCCCACCTTCTGCCAGCCGGTGGCCATGGCACCCGAGCTCTTCAAGTAGTACCATTTGCCGCCCACCTTCTGCCAACCGGTGGCCATGGCACCCGACGACTTGAGGTAGTACCAGGTACCCTTAATCTTCTGCCAGCCGGTCGCCATGGCTCCTGAACTCTTCAGGTAATACCAGGTGCCGCCCACCTTTTGCCAGCCGGTCTGCATCACACCGTTCGATGCCATGTAGTACCACGTGCCCTTGACCTTCTGCCAGCCGGTCTTATTGTTGCCGGCGCCATCTCGCAGATACCACTTACCGCCACTTTTAACCCAAGTGGCGCCCGAGGCGCTCGAGCCATCGCCCAGCAGTTCTCCGGAACTCGCAAAAACGTACACCTTGCCGTTGATCGTCTGCGTACCCGTTACCATAGCCCCAGACGAGGGATTCAAGTAATAACGCTTGCCGTCAATGGTTTGCCAGCCAGTCTGCATCACGCCGACCGTGTTCATGTAATACCACACGCCGCCGACCTTTTGCCAGCCCGTCTTCATAGCCCCGTCGTTAGGGCCGCCGAAATAGTACCAGGCCTCCCCAAGCTTCAGCCATCCAGTCTGCATCGAACCGTCAGCATTGAGGTAATACTGCTTGTCTTTCACACGTTGCCAGCCGACCAAATTGCGATCTGCGGAATCCTTGAGGTACCACGTATTTCCGACCTGCTCCCACGTCACCTCTCCAGGTGTTGTCGCCTGGAAGTCAACGTAAGAGAAGTTCACGTCGCAGTACTTGCGCGGCGTGCCGTTGACCAAGCCGATGCTCGTAAACTGCCACATGTCGGTGTTGCTCACTCCGCAGCTCGACGAACCCCAGGAATAGCGTGCCACCCACCGCGACCAGCCGGCTCGTTGCATGTTCTCGGCCGAGAAAACGGGGTCAGTCAGAACGTTGTTGAACCAATCTTGATTTGCGTAAATGCCCACGCGATAGCCCTGTGCCTGCAATCCATCGCAATAGGCCTTGGCGATCTTGCCGAGAAGCTCGCTGCCCAACGAACGCTGGGATTTGTCTTCCATATCGTAGTAAATCGGAAGCTCCAGATCGGACGGCTTGATGCCAGCAGCATTCAGCTGGCGAAGCGTATGATTTACCTCATTCTCAACCGATTTACCTTCACCGGTCAGTTTCTGAGCACGCGCGTAGAGATAGACGCCCACCTTGATGCCCTGCTGCTTCGCTGCTTGAATGTTCTTCACGAACCAAGGGTCATCGAAGCTCGGACCGTCGCCGCAGCGTATGACCGCGAAGGTGATGCCATCCGACTTCACTTTCGCCCAATCGATGGCACTGTACTTCCCGTTCTTCTCGTTGTTGTAGTAGGAAACATCAATGCCCACTTCTTTCACACCAGGCACCGTAATGGTGGTGCCAGCCTCCATGGGCGTCTTCCGATAGGTGTATTTTCCCACACCGTCGCTTTTCGACCACGTGGAACGATACGAGCTATCGACATCGTCGAAAGCCCCCATGAGCGCAACGCCCTGATCCTCATAGGCCTCCAGAAGAACATTGTCCGGAACGCCGTCGAAGTAGCGCCAACTTTCGGCAGCATCACCCACTCCCATATCGGAGACAGGAGGAAGCGTACCTTCATCGCCATTCAATTCATCGCCGACGGCAAAAGCCGCCGAGGGAACCAACGATCCGGCAAGTATTGCAGAGAGAAGGACGGTTGCGGCCCGGCTGCTAGTTTTCCGCATAGACATCAATCACCTCCTCGACCATGAGCACGTACCCCATTGGCAATGAGGGCAGTCGAGCGAGGCCGTGCTACATTTGTCGATCATTTCAGCCTTAGTTTGCGCGCCTATGATAACATCTTACAAAAGGGTTACAAACCGATAATTTGCCCAAGTCCACAAGGGAATCAATCTTATCGGCAGGGTGTCAGAAAGAAGGAGAATTATGTACAGCGCAAAACGAACGAGCCTGCTGGGAGCATGCGGTCTCTCACTGCTCCTCGCATTCGGCGGCATCCCGGCAGCGGCTCTCGCCTCCCCTCAATTCGCGTGGGCGGAAGAGGGCGTCCAGACTACCGACACGGCCACTGGCGACGCAGATGCGGGCGACACCACCACGCCGGACGCCCCCGATCCCGCTCCGACACCCGAGCCAACGCCGACCCCCGATCCCAAACCCGAGCCTACACCTAAGCCCGAGCCCGCCGAGCCGGCAAAGCCCGTTATCACCCTTAAAGCGGGATGGAACAAACTGGATGACGGCACCTGGCGCTATGGAAACACCGACGGAAGCGCCCGCACCGGGTGGCTCAAGCTAAAGGGAACCTGGTACTGGCTCGACCCGCAAAACGATGGCACAATGGCCACCGGCTTTTTCCGCGATGACTCGGGTGCTCTCTACTACGCCACCAGCTCCGGAGCCATGCAGGCGAACGGATGGAAGAAAATAGGTGGAGCATGGCGCAATTTCACCGCAAGCGGCATCGTGCGCACCGGCTGGTTCAAGGAAAAAGGAACCTGGTACTGGCTTGAGCCTTCCGACAACGGGAAGATGGCCACCGGCTGGGTGGAACTGGACGGAACCTGGTACTACCTGAAGGGGTCGGGTGCCATGGCCACCGGCTGGCAGAAGTCGGGCGGCAAGTGGTACTACCTGAACGGCAACGGCTCCATGGCCAAGGGCTGGAAGAAGGTCGGCGGCAGCTGGTACTACCTGCGCGAATCGGGCGCCATGGCCACCGGCTGGCTGCAGCTGGGCGACAAGTGGTACTACCTGAAGGGGTCGGGTGCCATGGCCACCGGCTGGCAGAAGTCGGGCGGCAAGTGGTACTACCTGAACGGCAACGGCTCCATGGCCAAGGGCTGGAAGAAGGTCGGCGGCAGCTGGTACTACCTGCGCGAATCGGGCGCCATGGCCACCGGCTGGCTGCAGCTGGGCGACAAGTGGTACTACCTGAAGGGGTCGGGTGCCATGGCCACCGGCTGGCAGAAGTCGGGCGGCAAGTGGTACTACCTGAACGGCAACGGCTCCATGGCCAAGGGCTGGAAGAAGGTCGGCGGCAGCTGGTACTACCTGCGCGAATCGGGCGCCATGGCCACCGGCTGGCTGCAGCTGGGCGACAAGTGGTACTACCTGAAGGGGTCGGGTGCCATGGTAACCGGCACCTACTCCATCGGCAACAAAACCCACTACTTCAACGGCAGCGGCGTATGGACGGGCTCCGATAACACCGACGAGCTTTTCACCAAATGGGCGCAGCCGGAGACCAGCGCCACCAACTGGCTCATTCTCGTGGACACCAAGCGATGCAAAGTGGGCGTGTTCTACGGCTCGCAATGGAACTGGAAGCTGCAGCACCTCTGGGATTGTGCTCCGGGCAAGGCTTCCACTCCCACGGTAAAAGGCCGCTTCACCGTGGGCTCACGTGGATACTACTTCGATAACAACGGCATTCGCTGCTTCTACTACACTCAGTTCAAGGGGAACTACCTGTTCCACTCGGTTCTTTACCGCCAGCTGCCCACCCCCTCCTCAATCGCCGACGGCCGCGTGGGCATGCCCCTCTCCCACGGATGTGTTCGCCTGGAACTTGGCAACGCCAAGTGGATCTACGACAACATCCCATCTAACACGAAAGTATATGTGTGGTAAGAGCCGCCCAAGCCAACTGAAAAAGACCCGCGCAAATCATTCGCGCGGGTCTTTTTAGTCGAGAGATGCATCGTCTTTGAGATAAATCTTCATAGGATGCGGAATGCGTTTATCCTCTGGAGGGAGCTCCCGCCAATCCCCATAGCATGAAGTTAAAACAGCATCGTAATTCGAGGGAACGCAATAGTCCCGCAGCTCGAAAGGCAACATAGCTGGCTCGAACCACTCTTTAGGCAGGGCCTTCTTCCGCTCCGTAACCCCCAATATCTCCGCATAGCATGACGAGTCGGCATCCCGCCACCTCAAAACCGCCTCATCCATTTTCTGGGCATAGTGCACGGAGCCTTTGCGACGATATAGGGGGACGAGGACCCTCTTCGCTATGCGACTCACCGCCGAAGCTCCCTTTTGCGCATCGGAAACTGCAAGCATACGCGCGGCGTTCCAATAGGCAACGCGCCTGAACAGACCGCTCGCATGCCGGGGCATATCATCAAGGGGAAACACGTCGATCCAGGCCCCCAGCTCCTCCCCGCCTTCACAGTAATTCTCATCGACAAGCGTACGGGTATCGATAATCCTACCAAAGGGAAACCGCGACCGCCCGTCACGACAATGCACGAATTGAGACGTAGGACGCAGCCGCCATGCGTCGAACTCGGCACGCAGCCGTTCAAAATCTTCCCGCGGCATCATGACATCCACGTCATCATCCCAAGGGACAAACCCCTCATGGCGCGCTGCCCCTATCAGGGTGCCGTAGGCCAGATAGTACCGCAGTCCCCGTTGATCGCAAATATCTGCAAATTCCTCAAGGAGCTTGATTTCCACCTCTTGTGCCTCGCGGCGACTCAGTTCCCTCATAAAAGCTCCTAGTGCCTAAACAAGTTTCCGGTATCGCCCGTCGTCAAGTTCAATTCTTCCTTTATTTGGGAAGTGGAGACGCCGGGCGTACGGTCAAGGTACACCACGTCACAACAATCTCGCAGGCACTCGAACCGCGGATCACCCTCCCAATCGCCCCCCATCACGACCACGTCAACCTCGTAACGAGACACATCATCCCGCTTTTGATCCCACGTGGACTCAGGAATGACCAAGTCTACATAGCGAATAGCCTCGAGCATTTCCTTGCGTGTCTCGAAATTGTGGTAAGCACGCTTGCCCTTTTCCGCGTTAAACTCGTCGGAAGACACCGCGACAATGAGATAGTCCCCCAACTCCTTTGCGCGCTTCAATAACCGGATATGCCCGTAATGCAACAGGTCGTATGTGCCATAGGTGAGAATTCTCTTCATAATGCCTAACTTTCAACGAGCCTCTACCGCACTCTCAACAACGATTCGCTCCGTGCCACATTATAGCTTGTATCGCACCGACGCCCTTAAACAGACCGAAACCCTATGACCTTAGAAAACCAAGCACATGCTTCAACCGCCTTAAGTTGAGCAAGCCATACACACTGCAGACAGCCACCATGAGCGCCCAGGCCATCCAAAGGGGCAACACGATCGAGGCAATGACAAAACAGATGGTCACCGCGATTGCACCGCCTATGGAACCTCGCTCGCACACGCCAAACTCATTCTCAATGAATCGTTCGGTGTAAACACAACGCCCGATCACCGCCGCGACAGCTCCGCCGAAGATGATCTCGATGGAATGGAAGCAGAATGTTCCGACAACCGAGAACAAAGCACTCACGCAAAGCGTGACAACATTAATGGCAAGCAATTTACCTTCCTTGCGAAGCACCCACAAAAAAGTGTTTCCCACCACTCCCATCTTACTGTTGAACACACAAAGAGGCATGAGCAACGCGAA
Source organism: Adlercreutzia wanghongyangiae (assembly GCF_035989245.1). Taxonomy (NCBI): domain Bacteria; kingdom Bacillati; phylum Actinomycetota; class Coriobacteriia; order Eggerthellales; family Eggerthellaceae; genus Adlercreutzia; species Adlercreutzia wanghongyangiae. The sequence goes on from NZ_JAYMFF010000007.1 coordinate 74,310, forward strand.
AAGCGCGAAACTCGCCTCATATTGGGGCAGCCACCAAGTAAGCACCGTTACCAGAGGCGCATAGAGGATGTACGTAAGGGGGAGCAGGACGTCGAGGCCGTTACGGGCAGCCACGTAAAAACCGACGGCCTCATCCCTGTCAGCCTGGCGCAACGCCGGAAACAGAACCATACTCGCCTGCGAAACCAAGGTCATGACAAACGAAGTAATGGAAACAGCTAGAGATACAATGCTGAACTCCTCAATGCCCCAATTGGCATCTACCATAAATCGCGCAACACCCAGAATGAGCGTTCCCGCTGTCGTCGACAGCAGGAGCTTGCTCCCCGCCTTCATGCTGGACCAGCAGAGCGACAAAGCCGTTTGCACATCAACAACACCGGCTTGCAGAAAATCGCGTCCTTTCCAGACGGAGAACCCCAACGAGGCAAAACGCGCAATCGTATAGAAGAAAATATAATGCCTGAAGTCGCTGTCCCCCACGGCAAGCATAACAAGCAGAGGCGCAAGGAATGCCGTGCAGTTGATCATGGTCGAGACAGAATAGAGTTTCGACTCGTTCATGGCTTGGAAAAGATAGCCAAAGAAATTCGATGCGTTGTTCAACAGGAGGTACAGCGCCGTCATCAGCAGAACGAAGGAGCGATCTTCCCCGAAAGCCCCCGATAAGGCCACGGCAACAATAAGGGCCGCGAATACGCACTGGTAGCTGCACTCAACCCAAAACTGAGAGGCAAGCTGCTTCTTGCAGGTTTCGGACCTCCGCTTGCCGCCCTCCGTCAGATACACGCCGTCGTTAAGCCCCAGTGTGAAGAGGGCGAGATACGTAGTATAGAAGATAAAGAGCTGCCAATACCCAAATTCGTCGATGCCGAGCAGCTTTGGCACAATCAGCGATGTGAGAAGGCCGACGAGCGTACTGAGCCCCTGTGCCCCCAAAGCCACAGAGAAATTCGAGAGTATGGAACGATAGTTCATTAGGAAAAGCTACTCTCGGCACCCATCATTCGCAGCGGTTGAGTCGAGCGCCGAATCGGCATCGCCTCTCTCCGCCTGCACTTGCGACAGAGCAATCGCCTGGGTCAGCTGGCTGAGTTTGTTCTGCAGTCGAGCCACCTTCACCGACATCGACAACTGATGGTACATCAGCACCGCCAAGATGCAGAGGAAGATGAAGTTGGCCGTGGAGAGGAAGCCGAGGGTATCCGAGAAGAAAAAGGCAACCCCCGGCACAAGGGCCATTACGACCATGCAGAAAGACAGCACGAACCAGAAAACAGCATCAGCTGTGCTCATCTGGTTTGATCGAATTTTGAGAACAACATACACGAGCGTGAAAATAGCGCCCAGAACAAGTGCCACCCAGTACATTAGCCCTCCCTCCTGAACCATTGCACGAACAAAATGGATATGCATGCACGCAACATATAGGAGATCGATTTGGTAAAACTCAAATAGCTCTCTCCCGCAACACGGTCTCGCATCTCCACCTGCATCTCCCGCACGTCCGCCCCATTGCGAATGGCAAGCGCAATAGTATCGGGCTCGGGCGTGTAGTCGAATTTATGGGCAAACTGCCGAATCATTTCTCGGTCGAACAGACGCATCCCAGAGGTAGGATCTTGAATCTTTCGGCCCGTAGTCAAGCGTATCATGCAAGTGATCAAAGCCGATCCCACCATACGTGCGGAAACGGGCTTCTTCTGAGCGCAGAATCGTGAGCCTATGATAATGTCGGCTCCCGTGCGCTGAGCCTCCTCCACCATGGGCCAAACGTAAGCAGCAGAATGCTGGCCATCGGCATCGAATTGTATGGCGTAGTCATAGCCGCGCGCAAAGGCGTATTTCATTCCCGTCTGAAAACCCCCGGCAAGACCGAGATTCACCGGCAGTGACACATGACTGAACCCACGCTCGGCACATATACGTGCCGTCGCATCGGTTGATCCATCGTCGATCACGAGATAATCAACTCCGGGAGCATTGCGCCTCAGATCCTCAACGGTGGCTACGATGTTCTCTTCCTCGTTGTAGGCAGGAATAATCGCGAGAACGCGAGCCTTTGACTCCTCGGGCATCTTCATCGCTCCTCCTGCGCAACTCGATTATCGGAAAACTCGTGAATGTGGTGCATACCGCCAACACGTTTCTCTTCAGGGGGAAGGGTCATATAGTCTCCGTACAAATGAGTGAGGAACACATCCGTGTCGCGGGGCACCTTGCACGAACGGCCCTCGAAATCCGCCTCAACGCATTCGAACAGCACCTCCCGGGGGATGAGCTCCTTGCCCGAAGCGTAGGCGGTACCGTAATTATAAAAGTTGCCCACCGACTGATCGCGATATTGAGTCATAGCTTTCTTCAGCGCGCCGATCAGGCGCTTTCGGGGAACAAACGCACTCACCGCCTTGGCCCCATAATAGGCAAGGGGGAAAAGCGCCCCCCTGCCCTCAGGCATGCGATATCCGCATTTCACAATATACAGATTGCGCAAGAAAGCTACCTTCCGATAGAGAGCCTTCCTTTGGCCGGGATCATCTGGCATCTCGTCAAAGGGAAAGATATCCACCCACACTCCTTGGGACATAGGCAAGTGATACGAGTAGTTTTCCGATAGCACGGTATTCTTGGCCCGTATCTTGCCAAAGACAAAACCACACTGAGGCTCGGTATCCATTGTTTGGTACACGTAACGCTCGTCAAGCTCGTCCTGCGCGATGCGCTCAAAACGCTCGTACTCCGATCGGGGCATGCCGATATCGATGTCGTCGTCCCAGGGAATGAACCCCCGATGGCGAACGGCCCCCAAGCACGTTCCCGCCGTAAGGAAGTAAACGAGATCGTGCTTGTCCGCCAAACGAAGAAACTCGTCGAGTATCTCCAATTCGATTGCCTTAACTTTGGCAAGGTCGTGTTGGTCCATGCCCGTCCTTTTCTGCTCCCACCACTAGTATAGGAACAGTCTACCGCATTGCCCCCGAAGAACTGAAGTGATAGGTAACTCCATCGATAACATGCGTACCGGTGGCCATGGCGCCGGAGTCGCGCAGGTAGTACCACGTGCCCTTGTCCTTCAGCCAGCCGACCGTCATGGCGCCGGACCCCTTCAGGTGGTACCAGGTGCCCCCGATCTTCTGCCAGCCCGTCTGCATGGCGCCGGAGCTCTTCATGTGGTACCAGGTGCCCTTCACCTTCTCCCAGCCCGTGGCCATGGCACCGGAGTCGCGCAGGTAGTACCACGTGCCCTTGTCCTTCAGCCAGCCGACCGTCATGGCGCCGGACCCCTTCAGGTGGTACCAGGTGCCCCCGATCTTCTGCCAGCCCGTCTGCATGGCGCCGGAGCTCTTCATGTGGTACCAGGTGCCCTTCACCTTCTCCCAGCCCGTGGCCATGGCACCGGAGTCGCGCAGGTAGTACCACGTGCCCTTGTCCTTCAGCCAGCCGACCGTCATGGCGCCGGACCCCTTCAGGTGGTACCAGGTGCCCCCGATCTTCTGCCAGCCCGTCTGCATGGCGCCGGAGCTCTTCATGTGGTACCAGGTGCCCTTCACCTTCTCCCAGCCCGTGGCCATGGCGCCGGAGTCGCGCAGGTAGTACCACGTGCCCTTGTCCTTCAGCCAGCCCGTTTTAAATGCCCCGGAGGGGGTAGCGTAATACCACGTGCCGTTCATCTTCAGCCAGCCGTTACCAGAGACCATGGCGCCACTTGCATCCAGGTAATACAGGCTTCCGCCCACTTTCTGCCAGCCGGTCTTCATGTCGCCGTTTGCTGGGTCGAGGTAGTACCACTTCGACCCGACTTTTTTCCAGCCGGTGGCCATGGCGCCGTCGGACTCGAGGTAATACCATTTCCCGTTCACCTTCTGCCATCCGTACAGCAAGGCACCGTCGGCATTGAACAGGTACCATTTCGAGCCGATTTTCTCCCAACCCGTGGCCACACATCCCTTTGCATTCACATATGTGCGCATGCCATTGAGGGTCGCCCAGCGACTCGTCAGCGCCGTGGTCGATCCAGCATCCACACCCGGCTCGCCGAAGAAGTACTGGCGACCGTCGGTGCCCTCATGCCATCCGGTATCCTCGTAAGGAAGACCGTTGTAATAGAGGCAGGCGTAGGGGGAAGCATTGCGCACCTGGGTGATCATCATCTGGTCGCCATCGTTGTTCGTACGCACGCCATTTGCTGCAAGATCAGCCACAAACGCGCTATGGCCCCATGAGCGCATACTGGCAGCATTGAAGTGCTTCGCGCCCTTCTCGTTCAGCACCTGCACCGTCTCCCAGGGCATGAGCGCGTAACGACCCGTCTGCACCACCACGCTTCGATCGTCACCTTGGGCGTTCTTCAGGATCGTGCGCAAGTAATCGGGAGTGTTCGAGCCCGTGCGCCCATGATGCGCCATTTTCAGAAAATCAACCTGACCCAGGGTGAGCTTGAGGCGATCCTCGTCCCCCACTCCCGCTGCATCGCCATCGGTATAATTGTTAATGTCGCCAGCCAGAAAGGCGACACGCCCATTGGCGGCGGTTACCTTCACGCCATAAGAGAAGTAATTTGCATCCGGAACTTTGGTCAGCTGATAACCCTCGTCGTAGTTAACAATCTCGATTTCAGCGCTCCCAAGCGTAAATCGGGGCGATCCCACTCCCTCCGCGGCAGCATCATCGGAATCGGCGCAAGCTTCGTCAAGATGCTGGATAAAGCGGGCGCCGTAACCTTCATCGCCCCCAGCCCACTGGGCCGCCTCAACCAGCCGATCGTAAACGAACTGGTTATCCCACAGACGCGCCGAATCGGTGATGAAGCTGTCGTCGTATACCGGGGTATAGATGCTCACAGGATGAAACTCGTGGATAATCTGCAGAGCCGACCCGATGTGGTCGCTATGCGGATGCGTTCCAATATAGAAATCCAGGTTATCGGAAGTAACGCCTATCGACTTCATATAGGCGATTACCTCGGTCTCTTTGCCGCCTCCCTGGATAATGCCCGGACGCATCGGATAACGCGCATCCGACCCATCGGGAGAAAGCGCGTCTTCCGCAGAGTCAACAACGCCGAACCGACCATCGCACTCCACGACGATGGCATCAGTATCGTCGAAGGGCAGAACATGGATGCGCACCTCCCCATCCTGCAACGGAGGCAACTCCTCGGCGACCGCGCGGGCGGGCAGAAGCAGCAACGCCAGCAGAATCGCCGCCGCCACACTCGCAATCCAACTTCCACGAAACATTGCCAAACGCTCCAATGTCATTCCTTTCACCTATCCGTTTACCGCAAAGAACATTTTTGCATTACCCCAGTTTACAAAAGGAAAACGCTTAATACCCCACCACGACAAGCGCTCCATGCGAGTTACGAGAAGATCCCATAAAAAGACGCCCCCGGCATAAGCCGGGGACGTCTCCCTGGAAAGGGGCCGATCCGAAGACAAGACAAGAACTTCGGCCCTTCCCTGCCGGTTAATGCCGCACGTTATTTCGTGCGATCCCAAACGCCAGAGGCGTTCACGTGATACTTGCCAATCCAGGTGTTGGTGGCCATGGCGCCCGAGCTGGTCAGGTAGTAGTCGCCAACCCACTTGTTGGCCACCATCGCGCCAGACTCAACGCTGTAGTACCACTTGCCGTCAACCATGTACCAATCGGTATCCATCAGCGGAGTACCGTAGGTGCCCAGGTGATACCACTTGCCACCGATCTTCTGCCAGCCGTAGTTCAGCTCGCCATTGCGCTTTGCATGGTACCACTGAGCCTCATTGGCCTCACCGTCGCTGTTCTTCGTGGTGTACTTGCCAGTCTCAGAGTCGAAATGCCAGTTGTAGTTATACCAACCGGTGCGCATAACACCGTTGTAGTCAGCCACGTAGTGCTTGCCAGCAGCATCCCAGAACGCGCCCGTGCGCAGACCCTCGTTCGCGTAGGTGCCCAGGTAGTACCACTTACCGCCGATCTTGTTCCAGCCCACCTTAGCAGCACCGTTGTTGGCGCAGTAGGACCAGCTAGGCCAACGATAGCTCTTCTTGCCATTCGCGTAGGTGTAGTAATTGGTGTACTTCTTCTCCACGTCATTCCAGCTCAGGTTGTTGTTCACCCAACCCTTAGCCATAGCACCGGAAGTCTTGAAGTAATAGGTGTAACCGTCATCGTCAGTCATACCCTCGGCAGCCGCCATCCGGCCACTCTCGTAGAAGTAGTACCAGGTGCCACCGATCTTCTGCCATTTGTCGGCACGAGCAGCACCATCGCTGCCCAGGTAGAACCACACGGGCTCCCAGCTCTCATCCTCCTGGTACTTATACCAGCCGGTGCGCATCTTGCCGTTGGCATCGAAGAAGTACGTCTCGCCGTTCACGTCCAGCGAGCCGTCAGCGGCCTTGGTGCCGTCGCTGAACACGTAGGTCCAGGCGTTGCCGTCCTTCTTCCAGGCACCCGTCGTCACGTTGATCTCGAACTTATCGGTAATGGTGACGTTCTTCCACTTGTAGGTAACCTCCACCGTGGCGGTACCCTTGGCAACGGGGGTCAGACGCAGGACAGCGTGATCCTTGTCGCCCTTGCGGCCCGTGGTGTCGATAGCGGCCTGCAGCACTTTGGTGTCGCTCGACTTCACCGTATAGCAGGACGGAGCATTTACAGACTCCCAGTCGGCGGTCTCAGCGGCGTCCCACTCAGCGTTGTCATTAACATAGGCGTGAAGATCGCGATAGCTGCTCTCGCCCGTGTAAGTGATGTCTCCACCCGCGCCGTAGATGCTACCGGCTTCGTCAGCGTAAGCGCTCTGGCTGCACACAGCCGAGAGCGAGAAGGCCAAAGCAGAAGCGGCGGCAGCAGTGAACAGCTTGGAGAGGAGATGCTTTTCCCCAGTCTTAATCATAAGCTAACCTTTCTTCCATGGAATCTTCCCTCCTTCTTCCTCGTTACCGGCAAAACGAACCTGAAGAAGAGCTTACAGAATAATGACACCCCCCCCCCGCGAGGTGTCAAGACTATTACGGGAAGTTTTCCAAATTTGGTTGCACCAGATAAAACGCCCTTTTGTGCCGCTGCACAAAAGGGCGTTTCTATCACTTTTTGACAGAAGGTAAAAGCTTTTATTGCGCCCCTACCGGGTGCGAGCCCACTTTCCTTCGGTATCCACATAATAGCGGCCGATCCAGGTGTCGGTCGCCATAGCGCCCGAACCTGTCACATAGCAATTCCCCACCCAGCGATTCGAGGCCATCGCACCCGAACTATTCAGGTAATACCAGGCGCCGTCAATTTTCTGCCATCCGGTGGCCATAGCGCCGCTGGAACGCAAGTAGTACCACGAGCCGCCGACCTTCTTCCAGCCCGTGGCCATGGCGCCACTCGGGTTGAGGTAGTACCACGAGCCGCCCGTCTTCAGCCAGCCCGTCTTCATCGCGCCCGAACCGCCCAGATAATACCAGGCGCCGTCTACCCGCTGCCAACCCACGGCCATGGCACCATTCGAACGCAGGTAGTACCACGAGCCGCCGACCTTCTTCCAGCCCGTGGCCATGGCGCCACTCGGGTTGAGGTAGTACCACGAGCCGCCCGTCTTCAGCCAGCCCGTCTTCATCGCGCCCGAACCGCCCAGATAATACCAGGCGCCGTCTACCCGCTGCCAACCCACGGCCATGGCACCATTCGAACGCAGGTAGTACCACGAGCCGCCGACCTTCTTCCAGCCCGTGGCCATGGCGCCACTCGGGTTGAGGTAGTACCACGAGCCGCCCGTCTTCAGCCAGCCCGTCTCCATCGCGCCCGAACCGCCCAGATAATACCAGGCGCCGTCTACCCGCTGCCAACCCACGGCCATGGCACCATTCGAACGCAGGTAGTACCACGAGCCGCCGACCTTCTTCCAGCCCGTGGCCATGGCGCCACTCGGGTTGAGGTAGTACCACGAGCCGCCCGTCTTCAGCCAGCCCGTCTCCATCGCGCCCGAACCGCCCAGATAATACCAGGCGCCGTCTACCCGCTGCCAACCCACGGCCATGGCACCATTCGAACGCAGGTAGTACCACGAGCCGCCGACCTTCTTCCAGCCCGTGGCCATGGCGCCACTCGGGTTGAGGTAGTACCACGAGCCGCCCGTCTTCAGCCAGCCCGTCTCCATGTAGCCGGATCGGTTGAAGTGGTACCACTTGCCGCCAATCTGGCGCCAGCACGATGCGGGGTAGCCGCCTCTGGCGTCCTGATACCACCAACCGGAGCCATCGTGCCTCCAAGAACCCTTCACTGTTTGAGTCGGCTGACTGACCCCCGCCTGAGCTCCGGAACTGGTAGGCGGGTCATTCCTGTTGCCGGCCCCATTTTCCGTAAGCGGCGGCGCGGACCACTCCAGAGCCCGGGCAACAGCCGCCTCTGCATTCACAACACCGCTCGCGGCCTCCACGGGCTGTCCCAGGTCGGTCGCCGTGTCGCAGAGCACCGAGCGAACCTGCTTCGCGGGAATGCCGGGGTTGGCGCTGCGGACCATCGCCGCAACCCCTGCCACCACGGGGCACGCCATCGAGGTGCCGCTCATAAACCCGTAGGTATTCTGGATGCCGTTATAGAAAACGGTACTCAGAATAGCCTCCCCCGGCGCCGAAATGTCACACCATGTTCCGTAGTTGGAAAACCAAGATCGGGTCGTATTCCCCACGGCCCAAGTGTGGCCATTAATGGTCTTGTCGCTCGTTTGAGGCAGCGAGAGATCGGAAACGCTGATTACCCCCATCACCTCATCGCACACTGCGGGAACACTGGGGCTGTTCAACCCCTCGTTGCCCGCTGCGGCGACAATCAACATATCGTTTTCTTCGGTCAATTCAGCGGTCAACTCGTTGAACATGCGAACCAATTCCGCATTCGAGCCCGTGAAGCCCAAACTCATGTTCACCACAGAGCAACCTGCGTCCCGGGCATAGCAGAGCGCAAACACGATGTCGTTAAGCTCGGCGCTCGCTACCAAACTCCCGTCTTCCCGAGGTCGCAAAAGCGAGAAAGCGTCAATAACTACCAAATCTACGAGAGCATTCGCGCGCACCGTGCCCGGGGCGCTCGTGACGCCCGTTACGCCGCCGTTGTCCGCCTCGGCCGCAATAATGCCCGACACATGGGTTCCGTGGCCCGAGTGCTCGTCTATTGCAGAACCCCCATTGGTGTAGCCATCCCCGCGAAGAGGCGCCGCATGCCAAGACGCGTAATTCAACCGGTCGCTCCAAACAACTTCGATACTCTCAGGCCGGTTGATCACATTGAGCAAATCGGGATGATCCAGCGAGGCCCCCGTATCGATCACGGCGACCTTGGTGCGCGACACGTTCTCTCGGTTGGCCAGCAGACTCCAAGCCGCCGGAGCTTTTACATAGTCGAGATGCCACTGCTGGGAACGGTGCTCATCGGTTTTGGCTGCCAAGGATTGTGGCGTTAGATTGACCTCGGGCTCATCATACAGAGTCGCCAAATAATTGGGAACGGCGTACTTCACCGATTCGTCAGCCGCAATAATATCAGCCGCCTGCTCCACCGTAAGCTCGTCATCGAAATCCACCGTGGTAACGGTGCCCATATCAAATTCCGCCTCGTCCGACGCGCTGTTACCGCCAATGAGGTCTGCGGCCGCCTTTTTGTCGGCTTCGGTGGCGCCATCCTCGTAAACAACGACGACCTCGCCGGGAACATAGCCCAGATCCACCGGATCGGCCGATCGCTCTCGCGTCGCAGCAGATGCGGGGGAATGCGCGCCTTCGCCTGCGTTCCCATCGGCATACGCAACGCCAACACCACCCCATCCCGTCAGAAGAGCCAACGACAGGCAAATGCAAAGTGCTTTCTTCCGAATGCCTTCAGCGACCATGCTCTCTCCTCACATTGCGTCACCAAACCCCCGCAAGACACAACCGAACATAGGACCATGGCTCCCCAGCCAACAGGCCGCCTCATCCAGGCGGCCCTCTCCTACTTGCAGGGCAATTGTAGCAAACCGCGCCCTATTCGGCGTCGTCAACTATTCTATAGAGACGCATATCCCCCTCGGATAAAACTACCTCAAAACCGGGGGTTTCATCGGTGATCGCATTGATTCCGCGCCAGTGATTGGCATCATAGGTAAAGATGTGCGGCGAGGCGGCATCGGCCTCACCGTGGTCGAGCTGCAGCACGTACTTCACGTCAAATTCGCGAACGGCCTTACGAACGTCATCGTTCGTCGCAATCTCGTTGAGCTTGCCTCGAATGAGCGAGCTCTCGCTCTTCTCAGAACCCGCCCTGTATCCGTTGATAGACCGGTACAAAGCGTCGAGCCCTTGCGTGCTCGCAGCGAACACTGAACCATCGTGAGGACTGTTGATGACTACTTCGTCTTCTCCGATCAGAGTCATAGCCTTCTTGACAAAGTCACATTCCTCTTGATCAAGCACGCCGTTTCTGAGCGTGTACTGCGCTCGCGCGATATCGGTTACCTCGGTGAACGCCGAGCCAACGTCTCCAAAGCCGATAAGGCGGAAGCCCGGGGAAAACACCCCCATCACAAAAACAAGGCACACGAGGCTCACCGCAATTGCGCGAGAACTCATCTTCGAGTAAGCGCGCCTTGCCACTGACTGCAGCTTCGAAACAAGCCACGCTAGGAAAACCGCCGCCAGGGGAACAACGCAAAACACCATGTTCGCAGCGACCCGCGGTGCATCCGAATACCAGAACCCCGCCAGGAAGTGCTGGAGAAAACCCTCAGACGAGATACCGAAACAATAAATAACTGCCATGAGAGCATACGATGCCAAAAGCCACAGCTTCTTCCTCTTGAACAACAATAACAGAGCGCCTCCCCCCACGGCCACAGCAAACACCAGTTGCGCACTGAAGTTCGAGAGCGAGAGGAAGGCCACGTTCGCAACAGCCTGGACCTTTGAGCAGGCGGCGGAGCGTTCATACCAAATCACATCTTGGAGCGGAGGTAGCACGAAAGCGAGCACCCATACCAGAAGCACCCCCAAAGCACATCCGCAGGCCGCCAGCAAAGCGCGCTTGCCGCCCCACCCATGCTTCTTTGCGCCATGATATGCCATGCCAACGCAGTACGGCGCAAGAAACACGCCCATGGTAAATACGGCATTGGGCTGCATAATCGCAATGGAGAAACAGCCCACGAGGAACGCAGTCGCCGGCGCAACACGATCGCGCCAGCTCACCCCCAAGCGAGTCGCCAAGATGAAAAGCGAGGCGACAGCGGGGGCAATTGCCATCGAGGCCAAATTGGGAAACAGGGGACCCCAAATAAGAAACTTCCACGGAAAGGGAGCAAAGCCCATCACCACCAGCGCGCCAAAGCGAACGACAACCTTCGATTCGGGGAAGAGCGTCGTCATCAGCATGAACATAGATGCTGGGAAGACGATGGCGATAAGAGTGCCGTTAACCACGTTTGCCGCCTGAGTTGTTGTCAGACCCAGGCAATCGACAATCATCGCTCCCAGAAGATGCCATCCCGCAGGGTAGAACTGGGAAGTTGAGTTAAACGGCCCCACAGCATCAAGTGCCCCGTAGTTATCAACCGACAGGGTGGACCAAAACCCCGTCTCCGCAAAAGATTGCAGAACCGCCAAATGGAACACATTGTCGTAAAGCTGCAGGAACGCAGAAGGCCCATCGAGGTTCTTGACAAAGAACACGCCCGCGAACAACACCCCGCAAGCAAGGTAGGCGCCCAGGGAAAGCCAGTCGGTAGATACGCCCCGCACAGCGCTCGACTGCCCTCGCGACCCAGATCGTCTGGCGAACACACGAGTACAGACGAGCACTGCCGCCGCCACCAGCAGAGCCCCGCCAAACAGCAGCCACCACGAACACAAAATCCCGAGTTTTCCCAAGATGATGGCAAGAAGCTCATAGATTGCAACCGACACCAAGGGGGCGCAGGCGGCAACATTCGGTTTTGGCAGACGGCTACCTGCCAGGGCCAAAAAACCCGGAAGATAAAGAAGAACGACAAGAGCAACCGCTCCTGCGAAAGAACCGATCCATGTACCTTCCATTGCCACCCCACGTCATCATCGCTTACACTCTAAAGCACGCGCTTCCCTCTTGCCGCCCGAAGCCGACCAAGACCTTCTCCAGGCTCATCAGAGGCAAATCTGTCGTTCCCGCTATAATAGCCCATAAATGATCGACTCTGGAAAGGTGCACAATGATTTCCGACAACCGTTCGCTGGTTTCAGTCATCGTCCCTATATACAATGCGGAAACTTTCCTCGCTCAATGCCTCGACAGCATCGCGGGGCAGACCTACCGTAACCTGGAAATTATCTGCATCAACGATGGCAGTACCGACGGATCCCTCGCCATTCTGCAAGATTACGCCTCCCGGGACAACCGCTTCATTGTCGTAGACAAGCAGAACGAAGGCTACGGTACCGGCTGCAACCTGGGCCTCGAACGAGCCCGGGGTCAATGGGTCTCTATCATCGAGCCCGACGACTGGATAGACACCACCATGTACGAGGAGATGCTCGACTTCGCCAGCGGCTTTTCCGAGCAGATCGACATCGTAAAGACCCCCTACCGCAACATCAACAACTGGAACGATCCAGCACGGCAGAAGGTGACCAACTCGCTTCTGCACAAACGACTGCCAACCTCCCGGAAACCCTTCACTATCGCCGAGCACCCCGTGCTCATCGAGAAGCATCCTTCCATCTGGTCGGCCATTTATCGGAAAGACTTCTTGGACGAAAACGACATTCGCTTCCCCACCTATCCAGGTGCAGGCTGGGCCGACAACCCCTTCCTCATCGAGACCATGGTGTGCGCCAAAGCCATCCTGTTCTTGCATAAGGCCTTCTACAACTACCGCGTCGACCTTCCGTTCTCCACCATCAACCACGCTACCGCCGATGCCGTGGCGCGGCCCTTCGACCGCTGGATCGACATGACGCGCATCCTGCAAAAGCGCAACGTCACCGACGCGCGCATTCTGCAATCCCACAACTTTCGAGGCTTTAATTACATCAACGGAGCCATCTACGATGACGGGTGGGAAAATCCCATCGTACAGCAGAAGACGCGCGAGGTCCTCTCCATGATGGATGAGAATCTGGTAATGAGCGATCCCAAGTTGAGCAAGCGGTTCAAGACCCTGTACTACGAAGCCCAAGGAAAACCCGCACCCGATATTCCCATGAAAGGACGCGCAGGCTATCTGCTGGACGAGGCGATTTACTCCCTGCGCGCCTTCGGCCCCCTGGACACCCTCAACCGCCTTCGTAACCTCGTTCTGCCCCCCGCCGAACGCACGTCAAGGGAGAAGCTTGAGAAAAAAGCCGAGAAAGCTCGGCGTAAAAGCGCTTCGTAGCGCCCAACCCGAAAGACGCCCCATGGAAACAAGTCCCGCAATTCGCGCATCCATCATCATTCCCGCCTTCAATGCTTCAGCCCATGTTCTCGAAAGCGTGGAGAGCGCACTGCGCCAAACAGAGTCCAATATTGAGGTCATCTGCGTCGATGACGGCTCATCTGACAACACAGCAGCTCTTCTGGACCAGGTGGCCGACACAGACACCCGAGTGAAAGTCCTGCGCCAAGCGAACGGTGGAGGGGGAAAGGCTCGCAATAACGCCCTGGGGATCGCACGCGGAGAATACCTCTTCTTTCTGGATGCCGACGACCTTTTCGATGCGAACATGGTTGAGCGAATGACGGCGCTACTCGACGCAAGCAAAGCCGATATGGCGGTTTGCCGCGCCCGCACGCTGAACGATGTTACCGGCATAGAGAACCCCGCCAACTGGGTGTTCCAGCGAGGCCGCATTCCCCTGCAGCAGCCGTTCAATTGGCGAGACATGCCCAACTACATTTTCAATACCTTCGCCAATGTGCCGTGGAATAAGGCGTTTCGCCGATCTTTTATCGAAGCCCACGGCCTGCGTTTCCAAGAGCTTCGGCGAACCAACGATTGCCTGTTCGTATGCTCTGCCCTCATGCTGGCACAGAGCATTGTGAGCGTGGATGAAGGGCTGGTCACCTATCGCGTGGGAGGATCGACCAACTGTCAGGCAACCAACGATACGTCCAGCCTCGACTTCCTCGCAGCGTTCACCGCGCTCAAGGCCTTTCTGCAGCAGCGCGATCTGCTTGACCAAGTTGAGCGCAGCTTCACCAATCACGCCCTCGATGCCGTCATGTACAATCTGCACACCCTGAAAAGCTACAAGGCGTTCTCGGGGGTGTACGACGAGCTCCCCTCCATAGAATCCGAATTTCATTTTTTGGATCACCCGGACGATTTCTACTACGATCAGGAGCAGTGGCTCGACTACAAGGCGCTTAGAACCCTCTCGCAGAGCGAGTGGCTCTTCAATCTAGGGCGCCATCGTCACAATGACATCGTCCGCCTCGATAACGATCTCTCCGTCACGCATCGAGATCTTGCCGTCGTGCGGGCAAAATACCGCCGAACAACATTGCAGCTTATGAAGAGAGTCCTCCGCCGCATCACAAGAAGCAGCTAAAAACCGGCATGCGCAAGGCACTTGCACATGCCGGCGGTTTCGCAAACCCTTAGCGCCCCAATTCGCTGTCGGCCAGCTTCAGGGCCGCCGCGATGCAAGGGGCCATGTCGTAGTAGCGGTAGGCACCCAGGCGGCCGGCGAACACCACGCCTTCCTCGGCCTCGCCCAAGGCGGCGTACTGCTCGTACAGGGCGTTGTTGCGCTCGTCGTTCACCGGATAGTAGGGCTCGTCGCCCGGCTGCCATGCGAACGAGTACTCGCGGCTGATCACCGTGTCGGGCAGCGGCGCACCGGCATCGTCCTTGCCGAACTCGAAATGCTTGTGCTCGATGATGCGCGTAAACGGCTCGTCGTGGCTCGTGTAATTCACCACGGCGTTGCCCTGCCAGTTTTCCACACCCTCAAGCAGCTCGGTCTCGAAGCGCACCGTGCGCCATTCCAGGTTCCCCAGCTTGAAGTCGAAGTACTCGTCGATGGGGCCCGTGTACACCACGCGGTCGAACTGCACGCGGTCCATGTCGGCGAAGGCCGTGCCCGTGCGCACCTCCACGCCTTCCAGCATGCGTTCGATCATCTTGGTGTAGCCGCCCATGGGAATGCCCTGCCAGCGGTCGTTGAAGTAGTTGTTGTCGTAGATGAAGCGCACCGGCAGCCGCTTGATAATGGACGCCGGCAGCTCGGTGCAGGGGCGCCCCCACTGCTTTTCCGTGTACTCCTTCACCAGCTTCTCGTAGATGTCGCGGCCCACCAGCGACAACGCCTGCTCTTCCAGGTTGCTCGGCTCGCCCTGAATGGCACAGGCCGCCTTCTGCTCCTCGATGATGGCCTTCGCCTCGCCGGGGGTCTTGATGCCCCACATCTTGCTGAAGGTGTTCATGTTAAAGGGCAGGTTGTATATCTCGCCGTGGAAATCGGCCACGGGGCTGTTCACGTAGTTGTTGAACTCGGCGAAACGGTTCACGTAATCCCACACGTGCCGGTCGGAGGTGTGGAAGATGTGCGCACCGTACTTGTGCACGTTGATGCCGTTCACCTTCTCGGTGTAGCAGTTGCCGCCAATGTGGTCGCGCCGATCGATGACAAGGCAGCTCTTCCCCGCGTCGGTCAGCTCGCGCGCCAGCACGGCGCCAGTCAGGCCAGCTCCCACAATAAGGTAATCGTATCGATCCACGTACACACCTTTCCTTTCATTCATGTAGAAGCCAAGGATAGCACGAGATGGGCCCGACGCGCCCGCATTTCGCCTGAAGGTGCGCGGATACCGCAGCTTCAGGCCCGCTGCAACTTCCCCTGTGCTAGCATGGGCGCCATAGCTTTGGTCCGCCAGCAATTGCCACAGGAGGTTCGTCGTGCCCGCAGCGCCGTCTTCCATCAAGATCAGCATTATCGTTCCCTGTTACAAAGCCGCGGATACCCTTCCTCGCTGTCTGGACGCCCTTCTCGGGCAAACACTTCCGGACATCGAAATAATCGCAGTCAACGACGGCTCTCCCGACAAATGCATCGACATCTTACGCGCCTACCAAAAAGAGCACGAAGACCAGCTAGTGATTATCGACAAGGAAAACGAGGGGGCCTGGGCGGCGCGGCGCGATGGAATTGCAGCAGCACGGGGCCGCCACATCGGCTTCGTCGATGCCGATGACTACGTTGCGCCAGAGTTCTGCGAAACGCTTTATGCATGCGCCGTGCAGCATGATGCCGACATTACCGTTTGCGGCTTCTGCCGCGAAGACGCCTCATCCGGACGTGTTCTTTCAGAAGAGCTCACCCACCCGCGCGCGCCCTTCAACGCCCAAAAAGAGCCAGCACGTCTCTTGGAGTTAAACACCGCCCCCTGGAACAAGCTCTTTCGCGCCGACCTCCTCAAGGAGATGGGCAACCTTCGCCAACCGCCGGCCATATTCGAAGACGTCATGATGCACTTGCTCGTGTTCCCCCGCACAGAAAATGTGGCCTTTGCAGGAGGATCCCTCGTACGCTACTGCGTGCACGAGGGCTCTCTCATGACATCCATCACCGCTCAGCAAATAGACTCGACGTATCAATCGCTTGTCGAAACTAAAGACATCATCGAAGCCGAAGATGCTCCCCAAAAAATGATGCAGCTTGTTGCCGCAGAGGCCTTTCTCCATATGGGCATCTCGCTGATGTTCCACGTCTCCTGCGACAAAGACGTCAACCTGAAAGTCATCCTGCGGGACAACAAAGCATACCTGGACGAGCACTTCCCCTCTTGGAAGAGCAGTGCCATCATATCGTTCGGCCACGCCGTGAAATACCGGGGCGCCAACTTGAAAGTTTGGCTCGGGCGCCTCGTGTACCGCGCCCACCTGATGCGCGCCGCCCTAGGCGCCTACCGCTTCATGATCGAGAAAATGGGCAAAGACATTAAGTGGTAGGAGGCACCCTGTCTGCGCGATGCGCGACGGGCTGATCTGCCGTCGACCAAAGCGGACAAGACACCTTGACCTGGCGGCAATGCAGGAAAACGAGCAACTTTTGTCGCATTGCCATCACTCGGCCGTGGTGCTAATCTCCTCCTATCGATCGTTTCTGACGAGAGGAGAAGTACCATGATCGGTCATTTGCAACGGAGAGACTTGCTGATGGCTATTGCAACCTTCGCAATAGCCATCGCACTATCTGGAGCCGCCGTCTTCAGCTCAACGGCCCCTGCTTGGGCTGACGAGCTGAAGCAACCTGCACCCCAAGCATCCAGCATTGCCGCCGAGAATGTCGAAGCACACATCTCACCCTTCGCAGCGACTCCCATGACCAACGCCCTGGTAGCCGATGTGTATTACGACTACTCATACGCCTACAGCGTGCTCGAACTCATCAATGACATCCGCGCCGAAAACGGCCTGTCTGCATTGACCATGGACAAGGATCTGCTCGATGCCGCCATGAAACGCGCCGTGGAAGCAAGCCTGACATTCAACGCCGGGCATTTGCGTCCCGACGGCAGCGAATGCTTCACCATTTCCAACAAGATGCATCGGGAGAACATCGCCTACGGCCAGCAGAATCCTCAAGCCGTCGTCAGCGCCTGGATGGATTCCCCGGGGCATCGTGCAAACATTCTCAGCAACGATTCCCTTAGCATCGGCATCGGCTGCGTAACCGTGGGAGGGTTCGGACCTTTTTGGTCCCAGTGCTTCGGACCGCAAGCAGCCGACTCCGTCTCGCAGCCCCAGAATCGCAGTGCCACAGAACGACTCTCCATCCCCACAAGCTGGCTTAAAAACAGCAACTTCCTCTTCGAGTATTCGGGATACGAGCTTGACCCCAACGACACCGTTCAGCCCCGCATTGCTTTTCGCAACCAAGGTACCGACGGGCTCTTCGTCATCCTCAGTCCGCGGACCTTCACCTGGGCTTCCAGCAATGTCGCCGTGGCTTCCGTCAACCAAGATGGCCTGATCACGGGCAATGCTCCGGGCTCGGCCTCCGTGACCGCCCGCATTGGAAGCAGCGTCGCCATTTCGACGACCATCGAAGTAGACGGGGAAACCGGCACCTGGAAGCGGTCGGGCAATCGTTGGTGGTTCTCCTTCTCCAACGGCAGTTACGCTCGCGGTTGGTGCCAAATCGACGGAACTTGGTATCTTTTCGACAACAGCGGCTGGATGCTGACCGGATGGCAGAAGATGGGCGGCAAGTGGTACTACTTCAAGAATTCCGGAGCCATGGCCACCGGCTGGCAGAAAGTCGGCGGGAGCTGGTACTACCTGAAGCCGTCGGGTGCCATGGCCACGGGCTGGATAAACGACAAGGGAACGTGGTACCACACCAGCGCTTCGGGAGCCATGCAGACCGGATGGCAGAAAGTCGGCGGGAGCTGGTACTATCTCAAGAGTTCCGGGGCCATGCAAACCGGATGGCAGAAAGTCGGCGGGAGCTGGTACTACCTGAAAGCATCGGGCGCCATGGCCACCGGCTGGCAGAAAGTCGGCGGGAGCTGGTATCATCTGCGCAGTTCGGGCGCCATGGATGCAAGCTGCTGGGTGAGCGGAAAATATTACGTTAACGCAAGCGGCGCCATGGCAACTAACACGTGGATCGGCAAATATCACGTAAATGCCAACGGCGTATGGGACCAAACCCGATAGAGCTTTCTGAATAGAAGAGCTAATTGAGCGGACGGGCGCCCATCGAGGCGCCCGTCCGCTGTTTCAGTTAGGCCCAGTCCCCCGCATGTAGCAGCATCGGCTAACACCACCCCACCCGGCTTCTCAGGAGTCCCTATATATTCCGCGCACGCGAGCTATCTGGTTCGATCCCACTTTCCGCTCCCATTCACATGGTACTTGCCAACCCACGTGTTAGTTGCCATAGCGCCAGATTTGGTTAGGTAGTAGTTCCCCACCCACCGATTTGCGCCCATGGCCCCCGAAAAAGCCGACCAGTACCACGTGTCCCGAACCTGATACCAACCAGTGGCCATAGCACCCGAAGCGCGCAGATAGTACCACTTACCCCCGGTCTTCAACCATCCGGTTTTCATGGCGCCCGAAGACGCCAGGTAATACCATTTGCCACCTGTTTTCAACCAACCCGTCTGCATCCAGCCAGAACGATCGAAGTGATACCAAACGCCGTCAATCAATTCCCAGCCGTTGCGCGTATACGACCCGTCGGCATGGCGATACCACCATTTTCCTTTCGATTTCTTCCACACACCTGTGGACTTTATCGGCGAGGAAGCAGTCGAGCCATTTGCCAAAGACCCCTGAGTCGGAGGGCGATTAACCGTGCCGGAACCCGTCGAATCAGAAGGAGCCTGCGTATCCTTTGAGGAAACCGCCACCGAAAGGCTGTTGCTCGCATAGGTCACCTTTACCTCCTTGGCGGCCCCGACTGCCCATGTGCGCTGGGAAAGATCATAGGCCACCACGTTGTAGAAGGCGTTTTTGTAGTCATCAGGCCAGGAAGCATGGTCAATGGGAATGGAAAAGTGCTCCTCACCGCTGCCCAGCTTCTGGGAAATACGCTGCACGTACGGATCGGACCAGGCGCGAATCTCCCCCGTCTTCACAAAGTAATTCTGCTCGAGAGACGACGACTCGTAGCCCGCGACGGGCTGCGTGTGATCGGGGTGCACAAGGCTCACAATATTGTCGTCCATGCCGAAGTAGAGATGCCGCAGATCGGGATACCCGGAAAACTGTTGAGCGTCATCCCAGGTGGCGTCGACCTGGTACCATTTCCCGTCCAGCTTAACTGCGGTCCACACGTGACCGTTTCCGGTAATGCGGCCCGTGGAAATGCCCACGCGGGCCAGCAGCATCTCATAAGCACGATGGTACGACTCGCATGTTCCCGTGCCACGCGCAAACACTCCTTCGGCGCCGCAGTAGGTAAGCGAATGATCGTACTCGCAATTGGCGATTATCCAATCGTGCAGCCATAAGGCCTTGTCGAAATCGGTTGCGTTGCCGGCTTTCAGACAATCAGACGCAACACGATCAGCCACGGTCTCTACCGAAGGGTGAGCGGGGTCGTCCACAACGACCCAGGCATCCACGTTCTCATAGACAAGCGGCGACGCGCCCTTATCGAGCACCGAAATACGCACTCGGTAAGTACCGGAAGCACAAAAAGTGAGCTGGAACGAAGGACTTGCCTGATACACGAACTTCGAGGGATCCATCACCCACTCGAGGTAGTTCTTCCGATCATCGGTGTAGCGGTTCACCGAATCAATTCGATACTCACACTGCGACGAGCCGTTTGTTGTTGCCACCGAAAACTCAGTTGGCTGACCGCATATGGGATCATCCCAGCTTACCGACAAGCCAACTTGCGACGTTGGCTTCGATGCCGTGTTGTCGTACTGCGCCACGACACGCTCGGCCGCTTCAGATACAACCGCCGCATCATCGGCAGCCCACGCAACGGAAGGCGCAATACAGGCAGCCAAAACGGCAGCTATCGCCATGTGAGTCACCACATTGCCCACTCGCGTCATGAACCCTCGCTTTCGTGTCATCCAGTGAAGATTGGCTAGACGTCCTGTCAGCAGAGATCAGTCTACGAAATTCGGAACTTCAGCGCAACGCCTGCATCAAGATGTTTGCCCAAATAAGAGGGCATACCCCCCCCCGAGGGGAGCAGCTGGAAATAAAGCCAAACGTTAGAACTGCTCGTATACAAACTCAGGGGGATTACCATAGCCAGAAAAGAGGAGGAACCAGGCAAGAATCGCTATGCACGCGACAGCAGTCGCGAACCAAAGAAGAGCCTCTGCGGTCGGATGTTGCGACAACCACGATTGAGCTTTCTCAAGCCACTTCATGAGCGCTCACCTTCGCCTTCCATGACTTCCTTCCCAGCTCCTTCCACTTCAAGCATCTCATCGGCCGCCGCATCGGCATCACGCTGAGCACTCGTCTGCCCGGGCACATCGTTGTCTTCTGCCGCACCATCAGCGTGGCCAGAGGATGCGGTGGGTTCGGCTGCACTTACGCCAGCCCCATAGAACTCGCAGAGCGCACGGTTAATCTGGACCCAGCCCTTCCAACCCAGATGCATCACATCGCGCAGGTAGTACTTGTCATAGTCGTGCATCGACAAGTCAACGTAATCCACTTCTGCCTCATCAAGCACCTGACGTAACTTGTCATAGAACTCGAGCCGGCTCTCTTTGGTATAGCGTTGAATATCGTAGTATTCCCCATTCACTGGCTCGATTACCATAAGCGGAGTGATGTTCAACTCTTCGCATACCGCAAGGAACAGCCGCAGGTCGGAAAACTCCGTCTCGCTCCAATCCGCAAATGGATCGCCCTCGTAGTACTGCCCCCACGGCTTATCGCTCACATAGGTATCGAAGTACTCATTGTAGATGCCATAATCGTTGTTCGTGCAGGCGCCCTCGCCTTCCGCGACAGCCTGCCGATCGAGCGCATCCCAATCAGGCTCAACAACCGAGTCGCCATACCGTTCAAGCGGCCCATTGGCCGCAAGCCCTTCGGCAAGCAGCCCGCGGCGTTCGCCGCCCGACACAAAGTCGGCAACCGCCCGATTGGCCCAGGCTACCACTGAATTATCGGTTAGATCGCTCACAGTTTGGGCATCCACCCCCAGAGCTATCACCCGCTCGCGAATCTGCGCCTTCGTCTCGGCGGTCAGCCCTGGGTTTTCCATGCACTCGCGGAAAGATTCTTCCGAGAAGCTGTTCATGAACGCCTCCGGCGTGCATCCCGCCTCATTCATGAACCATTGGTCGCCGATCAGGAACGCCACTTTCTTTTCGGGAAGCGCACCGCACTCGTCCAAAGCACCAACTT
Organism: Adlercreutzia wanghongyangiae; assembly: GCF_035989245.1. Taxonomy (NCBI): domain Bacteria; kingdom Bacillati; phylum Actinomycetota; class Coriobacteriia; order Eggerthellales; family Eggerthellaceae; genus Adlercreutzia; species Adlercreutzia wanghongyangiae. The sequence goes on from NZ_JAYMFF010000007.1 coordinate 96,112, forward strand.
CGATAGCACCCCACAGCGACTGATACCCACCAGCGCCCACCGATATCAGATCAAATCCCAGATCGTTTTCCGTGAAGAACCGCACAGGATGAGCGGAGTCCTCTGCCGACTGGCCCAACTCCGAAGACCCCAGCAGAAATCCCACCGTGCGCCCCTGCGCCTGCACCATTTCGCCCAAAAGCGACGGACTACCCCACAGCGCCACGGACGGCCGCGGATTCACCGGGTTCTCCCGCGCCATATCCCGTAGAGCGGCATCAGTGGGCGCCTGCAGATAGTACGCCGCGCCCACTCCCAGAGCGAGCGCCAAGGCGCAGCAGACCGCGATCAGCCTCCGCATGCCTAGCCCTGCACCCGAATCTCAACCTGGTGAATGATCTTGTTCACCGAGTTCATCTCCTCGCGCTCCACCGCCGTCGGGGCGATCACCACGCCGAACTCGGACTCGATACCCACCAGAAGTTCGATGGCGGCCATGGAGTCCAGCAGCCCCGCCTCGAACAGGTCGATGTCGCGCTCCTCGCGAATCACCTCGTCATCGCACACTTCCTCGATCAAGTCGAGCATCCGCGTCTCAACCGTGCCGTTAGCCATGAATCAAACCTCCTACTACTGTATGTAACTGACCTGAGAAAATCGCCATGCCCAGCATGACCATATTGATCGTGACAAGCCACTGCAACGCCTTGTACCAGCGTTTCTTCTTATGCTTCTTATGGAAAGGCGCCCGCTTCTGGTACACGTCCGTCGCCCCCATGAGCACGCCATAGTACGCACCGTACACCAGATAGTCCACCGTCAGCCCGTGCCATGCGCCCATGAGCATGAAGTTCGCCAGATAGCCGAAGCAGGCCGTGTGCAAACGGTCCTTGAACAGCTTGCGACGCGTAGCCGACTTCACTACGCGCATGAACACGAAATCACGCAGCCAGGTAGACAGGGTCATGTGCCAGCGATCCCAGAACTCGCGCACGTCCAAGGCCAGAAACGGCGCACGAAAGTTCCGCGGTGTCTTGATACCGAAGCAGTAGCTGGCTCCCATGGCCATCAGCGAGTAACCGGCGAAGTCGAAGAACAGGTAGAACCCGTAAGCGTACGCATCCTTCACCTGAGCCGCCAGCTCGTGCCACATAGATCCGTCGCCCAGCGGAGCCGGCGTAAACCAGCCGTAAAACACCGTACCCAACACCTTCTGGTACACCGCGCCGATCAACAGCAGCATAATACCCCGCGCCAGCAAATCAGCGTATTCAGAACGCGTGTAGGTGCGGTTCGCGTCTTCGGTAAAGCGCCGACTGCGATCGATGGGGCCCGAAGTAAAGGGTGCGAAGAACACAAGGAAGTACAGGTAGTCGAGAAAGCCCATGTTCTCGATGACCCCGTCGCGCACCTCGATGATAACCTGCACGGCTTTGAACGTAATATAGGACAGTCCGAGAAAGCCCATGATATTGTGCTCGAATACGGCACCAATCTTATAAACCACCAAAGGGGCGATCACCGCCGCCAAGGCCACGCGGTATTTCCACAAGGCCTTCTGCCCCGAGCGCCAGCTGCGCAGCACCCAAAATGTGGCCGCGCACGCTATCGCCAAGAACCCGAGAAACGCCACCATGCCCTGGACGTTTTCTCCAAAGAGCAGTAGCAGGAACCCGAGCGACGCCACCAGGCCGTAGTATTTTATCCGATGCCCTGTAAAGCCTAGAATAGCCGCAGGGATCACCGCCAAGGCGAGAAACACATAGAACGCCGGATCGATGTAGAAATTCATAACCGCCAGCCCCGCGCCCTAGGCCAAGGCCTTGCGGTCGATTTTGCCATTCACGTTCAGCGCAAACGATTCATGAAATACGATCTTCTTCGGAATCATGTAATCGGGGAGCACTTGGCGCAATTCCGCCTTAATCTGCTGTCCCAGCTTGAACGACAGCTCAGCCGCAGGGTCGGCCAGCTGGACATGGGCCACGAGGTGAGACACCTTCCCATCTTTCTCGGCAGGCAGGACCACCGCCTCTTTAACGGAAGGCAGCGATGCGAGCCCCTGCTCCACATCGCCCAGTTCGACGCGGAAGCCGTTGAGCTTCACCTGAAAGTCCAGGCGCCCCAGGCAGTACAGGCGCCCTTGCTCGTCCAGATAGCCCTTGTCGCCGGTCTTATACGAACGCACGGTCTCCCCGTCGGCATCGGCGTGCTCAGAGAAAACGGCTTCAGTCAGATCGGAACGACCGAAGTAGCCCAGCGACACCGTAGCGCCCTCCAGATACACCTCTCCCACCCGACCCGACGGTAGCACGTCGCCCGTTTCCACATCGCGGATCACCGCACGCACCTCAGGGTTCAGGAAGCCCACGGGTAGCGGATTCAACTGGTCGGCGATATCGCGTGTCACTTCGATATCGGTCACCGCTTGGGTTTCCGTCGGGCCATAGGTGTTAAAGATGCGCGCGCCCGGAAATCGATCGAGCAACTTGCTTGCGGTCGCATTGCGAAACACCTCGCCGCACAGCACAATGGTATCCAGCTGCGGGAGCAGCTGAGCATTGAACGAGGGGTCGGCCAGGCACATCTCGATATAGGATGGCGTAGACACCCAGGTGGTCAAGCCGCTCGCTGCGAGCGCCTCGAAAGACGCGCTCATGCTCTGCTCGTATTCCGATTCCAAGGCGAACAGCGTGTAGCCAGCCGAGAGCCCCGCCACGATGTCAAACAGACTTACATCAAACGTATAGGGAACGCGATTGAAGCTGATGCGATCCGGGCCAGCGGGAAACAACTTCCCAAAGTAGTCCATGAACGCATCAACACAACGCGAGGGCATCTGCACGCCCTTGGGACGACCCGTGCTGCCCGAAGTGAACAAAAGGTAGAAGACATCGTCGTCCGACACCCAGCTATCCTCAAAAACCGTCTCACCCGATAGGCAGGCCGCGCGCACCTCGTCTTTCCCCAGCACCCGCTCGGCCAGGGAGACATCGGCAGCAAGCGGCTCGTCGGCCAGCGAGATAACCAGCGGTTGTCCGATTTGCTCGAGGATGTCCGCAACACGATCGGAGGGATAGGCGATATCGATCGGCGCATAAGGCAACCCCGCCTTCGCCGCCGCAAAGAACGACACCAACATAAGCGGCGACTTATGGCCATAGACCACCACCGGTTTGTCCTCGGGCGCCTCCCTCCTCAGAAAGGCCGCCAGACCGTCGGACCAGCGGTCAAGTTCGCCATAAGTTAAGGAATCAGATACCCCCCCCCGAGAGGTAAAGTACGCCGCTCGATCAGGATGCTCGCAACACTCCCGCGAAACTTCCTTTAGAAACCTGCTTGCTGCCATATCACTTCCTTGCCCATAGAATGAAACTTGATTATAAACGCTCACCTCCTTTCGCTCCAGTCACACCAAAAGCAAACGAAACATATCCGCAAACAGCGGGAAGCACAGTCCCCTTCCACGCGCCGCCGATCCCGCACGACCCGCAAAATGCGTCACAAGCAAAGCCCCATCCTGCCTAAAACCCCATTATATCTTTTGCTTTTACGAAAATACCTCACTAACAACGTCACCGCCCAAGCCAACAAGGCCATTGACCCGATCTGCTGCAATAATTATATTCTTTGTCACACGATCAACATTAGAATCTGAATCATAGTCAAAATCGCTAGCGACTTGACCATACTCGTAAAGAACACGCTGCTCGCGCTCCCAATACTCCCTCGCACTTATGTATCTCATTCTCGCCCACTCGGCAAACCCAGCCTTATCAAGACACGATGCCAAAGCGCGCTTACACTCCAACTTGTTTCCTGCCGCCTCAATCGCTTCTTGGTATGCTTCAAGGGCCCTCTCCAAATCACCATTCTCGTAATGACAATCACCGACCCACATAATCGCCTTCACTTTGTTGTTTACACTGCATTCCCGATTCATTGCAGCTCGTTTAAACCACAAAATGGCTTCTTCCCGGTCCCGTTCGGCGCCGACACCGTCTTTAAGCAGCAGTCCGACGTCGAGGCAGCCTCCGCAGTCTCCCGCTCTTGCAGCCTTCATTGCAAACTCAAATGCCTTTTCTGTGTCCACCGACACGCCCTTGCCACTTCTGTAACATCGTCCAAGCGCGCACGCTCCACAAGCATCTCCCTGTCCAGAAGACCACAGGTAGAAACGGGCGGCCGTCTTCTCATCTCCCCGAAGAGCGGCTAAACGCCCTTGCCAGTACAGCGCTCGGCCCATATCGCTGTCCTGATACTTCTCGATCATCTGCTCAATACCAGCCTCACTCAACACAGAACACCTCCCCATATATATTACGAACAGAAAACCATACTCTCGGGACCTCTACAACTAAGGTAGTGCCCACGATTGTTGGCGTAGACACCTAGAATCTTGTTTGCATTCTAACCCATCATCTAGACGGCCCTCCCCTGCGATCGGATTGTCAGCAACCACTACTTCGATGATTCGCCCGGCATGCTCCCCAGGCGCGTCTTCGTAGGCGGCGGCCGGAGCCGCGGATCTCGCCGGCGAAGACACCAGGGTGATGGACTCTTCTGTACACCATCTCCTGCTCGCCCAATCCTCATCCATCTCGGAGAACACAACGCCGAGAAGGCGGATCAGCGACTTCCTGGACGGGAGCGCCTGTACCACGCAGCTGCGGCGTATCGGTTCACGGTTGGCGCGCTCCTGCACGTTGTTGGTGCGCAGTCGACGGTGATGAGGTACTGTCCAGACTCTTGCGCAAATTTCAGCAGGCGGCTGCCGGCCGTCGGCATGGTCACTCGTCCAGCAGTCTATGCAATCCCTTCGGTATTGCATGGGGCTCCTGTAATCTAGATCGCTCTTGATCCTTATGTGTTTTTCACAAGGGAGGAGTTTCTCCATGGGGATAGTTCGATCTTCTCGGACGGCCTTCGGCCGCCCTCGCAGATCGAATCGCTACACCAACAATCGGGACACTACCCGCGAAATCCGTGCAGATAATTGATGATATAGCTGTAGTTAAGCTCTCGTGAAATATCGAGAAGCCCCACATTTCGAGCCCGCGCTAGAAAAAACCCAGCACAACAGCATTAGCAAAAGTCTAGCACAAGATCGATACCCGTCCTTCGACATACCCCTCATCGAGGGCAACACGAAAAAACATCCCGCTACTAGGCACCCGTCATGAAATTTCAAAACTCGAGGAGGTCCCTCCACGCACCGCAAAGCGTCTGCCAAGAATAATGTGATCCTATTATTTCTTTGTTGCCTTTAGTATCTAGTACTATTTCGTCATCCAGTATTGAACGTATTAATCCAGGCAGCTCATCGTATGCGTCATATGTCACATATTCGATGCCCAATCTATCAAGTTCCTTATAGCTTATCCACTTTGGATTCACAAGAATAGAGTCAGAATACAGGCACTCACGAACAGATGATGAAAGCCCATCACTTTGCTGTGCATGCAAAAAAATATCTGTCGCAACGCGAACTTTGGCAATGTCAGCAAGAGGATAACCTTCAGTCAGGACCACATGATCTATCCCGCAGCTCTCCAACGACACCCCAATATCCTCTACATAGTTCTTCGTGGCCCCCGGTATGTGAAGCAATAATTGGACCCTTGCTTTTGCCCCATAGTCTAAAGAGGACAGAGCGTCAATCACTTTGATGTGATTTTGACGCGTCGCCCCGTTGTGCCCGATGGCGATTGTTAGCTTATCTTCGCTCAAACCAATTTGCCGCTTGCTGCCGGCTTTTCCATATTGCCTGATCGCAGAATCAAGATAAGGCAAAGCCAATGTACCAAAATTTGCATGATGAATCTCGGGCGAGTAGCTTTGCCCAAAACGTCTTGCGAACTCATCTGACATCTTCTCAGTTGAAAGGTTAATTCTGTCAGACGCTTCGATAATTCTCTCGAGGAAAAAGGTCTTGCTCTCCCCTAATGCCAAGATATCCGATCCCCAAAACACCGTCACAATTTTGCAGTTTAGCATTTTAAGTGCGGCGATCAAACTTATGGCTCGTACAGAATTTGGCGGATAGTGAACAACGGCAACATCAAATTTAACCCTGTTTTTTGCCAAGAAACGAAACGGCGCCAAAAACGCTGTTGTTTTTTTCAGAAGTCGATTTCCCGAACTCGAGACAAGCTGTTTCAGGGTAACACCAAATTCCTCCTGATACATTCCCTCGATCGCTTCAGTTACTGCGTCATAGGAAATCAAATCAAGGGTATGCCCCAATGGCAGATGAATATTCCGAATGATTTCTTGCGTCCATATCGATGAGGCATTCGCCACTAGGAGCACCTTCATTCCGTTTCACCTGCCAAGTTTAGTCAACATTCCAACAATGATAAACAAAGGTACGCGATACTTCTCGGAAACCCATTTTATGGTACATGTTAATCGCTGGAAGATTGTCGAGCTGAGTTCCCACGCGCGCAGTCTCGCATCCGCGCAAAGAACCAAAGTGATCAATCCCCCTCATCAATTCGGAAGCGATGCCGCATCCCCTAAAATCCTCGTTCACCTTCACCAGCTCCAACGTAACATCGTTATCCACCAAACGGAACAAAGTAAAGCCGGCAACCCTTCTCTCGACTAGCTTTACCGCGAAATACTTATCATCGAAACATTTCGAATTCGCTATCCACTCATTGTAGACATTGAAAGCGTTTCTACTTCTCATGTGGGGATCACGTACAAACTTCGAATACATGTAGTCTTTCTCGAGAACCTTCATCTGAAGAAATAAATCTTCATCCAAATCACGAGAGGGGATGATCCTAAAATCCGACGGCTCCGGTGCCTGTTCAATGCTCTTAGACAGCTGAATATTGATATCCACGAGACGCGCGTGTAGCTCGGAAGTTATTCGATAATTTGTTTCAACAAAATTTCCTGCACACCTAATGCTTACAAAGTCAAATTGATTAATGCGACTCGCAAGGTCGACCAATGCGCCTGAGTTAATATCTTCTTCTGTAAGATCGACCTTGCCACATCGCAAGTTAAAGTAATTACTGTCCCAATCCAGTTCATCAATCATCATCTCTCGCCTCACAGAATCTCTCCTTTTTCATTGGCCGTTACGTGACTTAAAATCAGTTTTCTTTCGATGGCTGCTCCATTCCAGCCCCCAAACCCCCATACGACGCATCACCGAAATAATAATCAATTGCCAGGAGAGTCGTCAGGGCCTGCATTTTCTCCAATGTCGAGGAGTCCCTTATATACGAATCTATCTCTGCCCTCACATAAGAGGGGCAGGTCGGACGCTCCCTGACAAGTTCCTCGTCGATCCATTTTCTGATATCAGCATTCGACTTGTACCAAACATCAAAAGGATTCATCGAGGAAATCGGAGTGCCGCCTCGCATCTTTGTCAACATCCGTTTTGCACCCCTCATGCACTTTTTTAGAAGCCTAGACAGCTTCGTAGACGTAATCTTTGCCCCTTCCTTTTCCCAAACAAATTGCGCAGCTTCAGGGTGCTTTTCAAGTATCCAGCGTTTGTAGAGCTTATGGTTTGCGCGTTTCTCGATGGGAATACTTAGGCAGAAGTTGAAAAAATCTACGTCCAAAAAAGGAGAGGCCACCTCAGTATAATTTCGACGCACGAAATGAGACGACAAAGCTCCGAGAAAACCTCGCGTCTCCAACAGATACTGCTCTCTATCTACATATCCGCGAGTCATCGGAGGCGCAATTCTTTCAACCCTCTTATTCGAATAATTGCCACCGGGTCGAAAGTCGTCTAACTCATCCGCAGAGCCCAAAAAGGAGCCAACTACCACATCTCCCATTTGTCCCGTATGGCCCATGCCCAGGCTATTGAAATTCAATCTCCTCATAAATGACTCGGCGCCTGTAATTCCTGCAACGAGACTCAAACCAAAATTCATCTCAACAATTTGTTTTGCATCAAAAATGAAATTTGCATCATCAAGGGACTTAAAAATGAATTCATTATGGAGATAAGCCGCTATCTCTTGGGCAATCAACTGATCAAGATACTGCGATTGAGAGAACGCGACATTGAGGATCGGAGCGAAGCCCAATTCGTGGGCAACCCACGTTGTCATCCTTGAATCCAGCCCCCCGCTCAGATCACAAAGGTGACCATACCCGTACTCCACATCCTTGGAAAGGCCTCTTAAAACTGCCCGCTGAAAAAGTCGATCCATTTCTTGAATGATTTCCTCATCAGACCAGTCGCTTAGATCTTGAAGATACTCTTTGGGTCGATAATAGCTATCAACCTTCACTTCCCCAAATTTATTGACGACAGCAAACGATCCGGGAAGCAGCCTCTTAATCTCGCCTGCATATGTGCTTTCATCAACCATGAAGCCATAGCTCAACATCATGTACACAGCATCCATGTTCAGCGTTAGGTCCACGCCCTCTTTTGCAAGCGCACTGAGCACATAATTGACCTGTGAGCCAAAAGCAAAACATCCGGTATTATCGGTGTAATAAAAAACAGGGTTGTCTCCATAATGATTAGTGAAAATCACCCATTCTTCTCGTGCCTTGTCGTATAGGGCACCCGAGAACGATCCTCGAAATCCATCAAAGAAAATTCTCCCGTGCTGCAAATACATCGAGGAAACTAACTCTTCGACGGTTTCAACGTCATAATCCACAAGAAGCTCGGCTTTATTTAAAAGTACGCCTTCCATTATGATGAAGCACTCTTTGCCCTCGGCAAAAACCTTATCATGGAGAAACTTATTTAAAGTATTTCGCGCGCAAAATACCCCGTCAATCTGCCATTCATCCGTAACACATTCGTTGTTTCGAAAGTTATCTAACTCTATCTTTCCGAAATTACTTATAAAAAAGCCAGGCATGTTGTTCCTCACTGCAACCATTGATCACGGACATACAAAGTACCACAGCGGTTCCATGGCTGCCTCCCGGCATCAACGTAAAACGCAGATAGCCCATTCAGGCACCATGACAGCAAGCCCCAAGAACACAAAGATCTTGCCATTCTTGCCCATATTCCACTTTATGATTCACACTCACTTTTCGCCAATCCCCCCCTCTCTCTTCTTGAGCAGCACGAAAATATAATAAGGGACACTGCACAAGGCTCCAGCTATCATGGAAAAGGTGTAGGCCCATGCCGCCCCTTCAATTCCCCAAATTGGAATAAGGGCAGCACACGCTGCGCAACACACAAGAAGCGAGATAACACCTGTCGCAGTATTAAACCAAAGCCTTCGTTGCGTAACAAGTAAGTTCCCTGTTGGCTGTCTCAATGCCGCCGTTACAAAAAAACCTATCATTATGATTCGAAAAGCCTGCGTGGCGCTTTCATATTGAGAGCCAAACACAAGAGAGACAATTGAGCCACCGAAAACGCAAAATAACACGACAACTGATCCATAGGCAGCAAGGCCTACCATGGAAAGTTGCAGATACCGAGACAGAGACCACTCTACATCATCCCTGTGTTTCACGAAATAGGGATAGAGATAGGTAACAACCGCACTGGGGATAAAAAGCAGCGCGAATGGAATTGTTGTGGCAACCTTATATTCCGCAACAGCGGTCTCGTTACCACAGAAGAGACCGACAAAAAAAACGCCGACGAGTGTTAAGGCACTTCCAAGTCCATTGTTTATAGAACTTGCAACAGAAATCTTCCAATAAGCTTTCTTGTCAAAATCAAAATCGGCTTCCTCGCCCTCTTGAACACGCAGCCTCATGCCTACAAACCAAGCTATGCTACCGCTCAAAATGTACGCCAGATACTGCCCGACTATCAAGCCAACCACTTGCCAACAGAGTGCGCCAGCAATCGACAGCAGAGCCAATAGAAGAGTTTGAATATTGGTAATAAAAGCATATTGTTTATTATATAATTTTATTCTGAAAATCATAATTCTAATATCGAAAAGAAAAATGACAAATGGGTATAACGCATATAGCCTTAAAAGAAGAGAGCTTTCGGGAAAGCCCATGGGCGCGAATGACGCAATCAGCACAAAAACAGCGAGGAGGAGATCAAAGAGTACCCCCACTTTAGTGGCGTAGCGCAAGACGCTTGCGATCGCTCCATTCGACTGCGCCTCACACCCCAATTGCAGCAATGCTGAAGTAGCACCCAAACCGTTAAATAGAACAAAGAAACTAATGAGATTATACACGTAGGAATATATGCCAAAATCTTCTTTTGACAAAATACGAACAACGACAATGCTAAGCAGCGCTGAAATGATTTTATTAATTGTACCTGCTCCGAAAATATGAAAAAACCCCGTATGGAGCAACCGGCCTAATATTTTTTTCACGACCTGCAACCTATCAATCCACCTCGTCTCACAAGGCATTTCAAAACCAGCGCACTGCGCGTCAGTCATAGACAACATTGCTGATGAGGCTCAAACTCTTTTTGCCGGCAACGCATCCTCATGGAAAGCGAGCAAAGGGCCGCTGACGCAATCCAAAATACCGAAGCAGGCAGATATTTAAACATTGCATACCCGTCACCAAAGAGAGCGTAAATGAAAAAGCCCGTTACAGCACAAGCGGAAAAGGCAACACACGACACTGCCGACCAAGACCCTCTCACGATCTCTTTTTCTTGAAGAACAATGATTGATCTAAAAAGAGAGAACACCGCAATGAAAAACATAGCGACCCCGGCGAAAAGACCCGCCGAATAGGCAACTTGAATGAATACATTATGAGCATATGTATGCTCATAAAAGCGCCATCCGGAAACAACCTGCTTTGTCTCGGATTCATGCCCCAAAATATCAATATCCTGCATAAAGGAAGCAAATATTCCCAGTCTTCCCGAAGAAAAGTCATTGATATTGCCGTCAGACATCCCCTTGGAATAGCGCGTCGAAACGCTCTCCACCATCGCTTCTAACCCATTTTCGACATTGGGGCTTACAGAAGCTACCAATGCATGCTCAGATGTAACGCCAGCACATGTTTCTAAGGCGTGCTTTCCAACGGTAAACGCACCCACGGTAGCTGAGCTTGCAATTACGAATACCAGCACTCCAGTGAGTAGACCATTCCAAATGGTTGCAGATCCCCCTGTCTCGTTTTTGCGAAAACGCGGAAGCCGCAACAAAAGAACCAGCACAACGATAATCTGAGGAACCAGAGAAAGCTGCGTGGTTCTAGAACCGGTCATGATACTCATTATCACCACCAATGCGATGCTGGCAATATGTAAATACTGATAACCCTTGTTCTCCTTTGCAGACTTGACAAGAAAATACCCAATGCAAGGCATTACGGAGGTAAGAATGTATCCAAATTCGTTTGGATTAGAGAAAATGGCGGAATATTGAATATCAGCCTTATAAGGAGGACCGAAAATAAAAGACACCGCAAGGAGTATTACGAACGCGATATAAAACCCTTTCGATAGTTCAAAAACAACTCGCTCAGCGCCAAATCTTTGAAATACGGCATAAGCAAGTGGTATCACCAGACAAAACGTTACCGCATAAAATAAAAAGGTAATTTTTACAAACAAAATAAAGGTGAGTAGGAAAGAAAAACCTATGACTTCAACAGCAATTAACCAGCAATTAACCAACGGTGTATCAATGATGAATTTACAGACTAAATAAATTTGTTTTGAAAAAATTACAAGAAAGATTACTAGCGCAAAAACCCAGTCATAGCCATTCGGTACAGGAAGAGGCAATACCGAACAGAAGAAGAAGAGCACCCAGAGGACAACAACAGCCGAGCTGTTTCCTTTTTGAGCAGTGCTTCCATATGCCATTCTGCCAGCATTACCCATTATAGGCCACCTCTAACTTCTTACCTGGTTCAAAACTTCGGCCGCATAAGCTGCGCGAGCCTCCCAAGTATTGCGAACAGCAGCTTCTTTGCAAAACCTTTTCATTTGCGCAACTTCATCAGGATCTGAAGCAAGACATTTGATTAGCCTTAACAGGCTTTCCTTGGAATAGTCTGTCGTCCAGCCGCATTTGTTACTCTCTACGAATCGACCAGCTGATGTATCGCAAAGCGACACGACTGGAAGCCCATGCTCAATATATTCGAAAAGCTTAACTGGCATACACAGCCGCCGATACTGCGAAGGCTCGAAAAAAAGGAGGCCCACATCCGCCTTATCGAGCATGGCTTTCATTTCGTCACCCTTCAGATGCACAACACTTATTCGCTCATTTAGATAAGGCTCGTAGTGCTCCCTTACTTTACACCATTCATTTTCACGCACACAAAGGGTGAGTTGCACACGCTCCAGCTCACGGACAACCCCGAGAAGCATCGTCATGTCATACGCATCCCCCACTGTGATGCAGCCGACGTAGGCCAACTTGAGGATTTCGCCGCCGTTCGGCAGCGCACAAAGATCACTTTTCTTTAACGGCTTCGAGACGGCGGTTCCGGAGGGCAGGGGGCACGTGCTGAACTCCTTTAGGCCGCTCTGGAACAGCGACGCGAACTCGTAAGACGGGACGAACAGCACGTCGACGGCGCTTCTGTACTGCATTAGGTCATACCGGAAGAGCGGAACCGAGATACGGCCCTTGATCCCCTTTTTGATATGGGCATACTCCTCTGAGAGCCAGTAAGCATCACGATAGAACAGCCCAACAGGAACACCACGAGAACGGCAAAACCTCATGAAAGAGAAGTCCATGAAGGGATGTCGGGGAAGGTGATCTTTGTCCGTGAGCATCGTCGGCATAGTCTCCGATTCCGAGTAGACGAAATCGAAGGCCACACCGTCGTCGATAAGCCTTCTTGCCTCCCTGATGCGCTCAGCCCTGTGATTCGACTCCCCGATTATCTCAAAGACATCGTATCCGTTGTCTTTGAATCCCTGGAGCATCTTACCGGGACGAATGTTCGTGCCACTGGGCCGATTGATAGGATCTGGCGTAAATGGCAGGTGGAATATACATCTTTTTTGGCTCATCAAAACTCCTTGCTCACGATCATGCCCCCTATCCCGCTTTCCGTCGATGGCCCCTTTCAGCGGGAAAGCTGTTTAAAAAAACTCGGGTAGCAGTCCTGCGCGAAAAAAGCAGCCCCCCATGCCTTCCGCGCGCGTTTTGACAACTGTTCGTATGCATCAAGGCTAAAGCGCTGGTTCAGGTATACACGCACAGCGTATGCGTCTACTTCATCCAGCAGCAATCCCCCGGCTGCATCGCAAACAATCTCGCCGTTTCCGCCTACATTACGAGCAATGGCCGGAACACCCATCGACATAGCCTCCATTATGGACACGGGTATGCCCTCGGAATCACTGAGGTTTACGAAGAAGTCAACATCATATTTCTCGAATACAGATGCGAGCTCGCCGTTGTCGACATGTCCCAGAAACTCGAAAGACCCAGGCCTCAGTTTCGACGATGCATATTCCTCAATCTCACTCTTCTTGTCCCCGTCTCCAATGTGAACCCAGAAAACAGGAAGATCTATCTTTTCGAGAACATCCACGATAAGGTCGAGTCTTTTGACGTCAATAACGGCGGAGCAGCTAGCTATGCAAATCAAATCTTTCGGGCGCACCTTCTTCACATAGTCGAAGGGGCGTGTCCCCAAATGACTAATCATCAAACTCGCACTGCCGTCGCCCCATCTTTCTGCGAAATACCTCATTCCATCATCTGAAATAAAATGAATTTCATCTAGAGAATTCGACAAAAAACGTCTGAAGGGGAGATAGTTTGCAGCATTTTGCTCTTCATATAAATCGTATCGATGGGCCCTGGACACTGCTTTTCCCAGTCCAAATTTGAATTTCAGCCTGCAAGCAGCATAGGCGCCCCGGGAAAGCCAAAACGAGTACAACACCGTGGGCTTGTCAGAAATCAACTCATCGCAGTAAACTCGCTCTACCATGTCAGCCCAGACGAGATAGAGAAGCATATATCCCAGTTGCTTCGGGTTTTTTCCTTTCGCTTCGTTCCTTACGGTTTTATCGAGCAAGAGTCTTGGTAGCGAACGAAAAAAAGCCGATATCCCGAACATGGGGACAATATGGTATTCGAGCTCGAAGACCCGGGCCAGCTCCCTGCATTCATCCTCGTTTCCCGGATAGGCGAAGACAATCACCTCGTCAAACTCCTCTTTCAGATAGGGGAGCTCGTTTCGGAAAAAAACCCCGTCCATTTGTCCAGGGAATGCAATAAGCCGTGTCCTTCTATCCGCGGGCATGAGACACCGAACCCAATATAATCTTGCAATGCTCGTCCATATTGCTGACCAGTACCGCGCCTAAAGAACTTCGCAAAGATTGCAGGCTGCGCTCCGCGCATCTCCCTCGCCCATGTAAGGCCCCATGGGCAAACTCAGCACAGTGGCACACAACCGCTCAGTAACCGAGCAACCGCCAGGAGAAACGATGCAAGCATCTCCGAAAGCTGTCTGCTGGTGCATGGGCTTAGGATAATACACCATAGTAGGTACACCTCGCTCCTTAAGCCGAGCCTGGAGATTGTCACGATCGGCGTCCCCAGGCAACTGCACGGTGTACTGTGCCCACGAGCTTGTATAGCCATCGGGCACACGAGGCAACACGAGACCTGAAGCAGCCAGAACTTCGTCGTAGAGACGCGCCACCCCGTTCACCGCAGCAATCTCCACGTTCACGAAAGCGTCCAACTTTGCCAACAAAACAGCAGCCTGGATGGTATCCAGACGGCTGTTCATTCCAATACGCACGTTGTCGTACTTAAAGGATCCTTTTCCGTGGACGGCGTAGCTGCGGATGAGCGCAGCCCATTCGTCGTTGTCAGTGAATACCGCTCCCCCATCGCCGTAGCAACCGAGCGGCTTGGCGGGGAAAAAGCTCGTCGTGGAAATGTCACCGAACGAACAGGCCATGACCCCGCCGATGGCACCACCGAAACCCTGAGCGCCATCTTCCAGCAGCTTCAGGCCGTATTTCTCGCACAAAGGCCTGAGTGCCGGATAGTCGGCGGGCAAACCGAACAGATCCACCGACACCACGACAGAGGGCACAAGCTTACCCTCGTCACGCACGGCCACCACAGCCTCTTCCAGCTTTGCTACATCCACATTGAACGTGGACTCATCGACATCAACGAACACCGGAGTCGCCCCCACGGCCGACACCACTTCGCCGCTGGAGAAGAAGGTGAAGTCGGGCACGAACACCGCGTCCCCCGGGCCCACGCCCCAGGCCATCAGCGCAAGTTGCAACGCATCGGTGCCGTTGGCGCAAGTAATGCAATGCTTGACGCCCACATAGGTGGCAAGACGCTCCTCCAGCTCCCGCACCTGAGACCCGGAAATATAGCGCCCTTCCTCGACAGCATTGAAAATCGCCTGGTCAATCTGAGGCTTTAGCGCCAGATACTGAGCTTTCAGATCTCGGAACTGCATTATCGCCCCACCTCTTCCAGACCCTTATCGGCCTCGCGGTAAACTCGACCGCAATCTTCGCAAGCCAGCCCCGCACCAAGCAGGGTACCGCACTCACACACCCATCCCTTGCGCTTGGCGGGCACGCCCAGCATGAGTGCATGGGCCGGCACATCGGATACAACAACGGCGCCCGCGCCGATGAGAGACCACTCGCCCACCTCATGGCCACAGACAATGGTGGCATTCGCTCCGATGGAAGCCCCCTCGCCTACCGGCGTAGCCTTGTAGCCGACTCTGCCCTTGGGATACTTCGCGCGCGGCGTCAGATCGTTCGTGAACACACAGGAGGGACCGCAGAACACGTAATCGGCCAGCGTCACGCCCTCGTAGACGGACACGTTGTTCTGAATCTTCACGCCGTTGCCGATTTTCACGTTGGAACCCACGTTGACATTCTGGCCCAAGCTGCAATGGCGGCCAATCTCGGCACCGGACTGCACATGGCAAAAATGCCAGATCTTGGTGCCCTCACCGATAACGGCACCCTCATCGATATAAGAACTCTCGTGAACGAACACGCCTTCCATTAGAACTCCCCCGCCATATCAGTACTAGCGAAATTGTCCAGCGGCAATGCCACCGGCTCGCCCGTCTTCTGGCTCTTGTAGATGGCGAGCACCATCTCCAGCGCGTTGCGGCCGGCCACGGCATCCACATAGGGCGCTCGATCATTCTGAATGGCATCCACCACATCAGCGTAGAGCAGGGTGTGACCGTTGCCGTACACGTTGGAGGTCTGCTCCTCCAGGCCCTTGTTCGCTGCGTCGGCCTCGGTCTCATCAGCGAAGTCCCACACATCAATGTTGTTGGTGGACGTGCCGCCGATCTTCACCGTACCGTTCTCGCCGAAAACGTATAGGGTCTCCTCCAGGTTCTTCGGATACACGTTGCTGGTGCCCTCGATGGTGCCCACGGCGCCGTTGGCAAACTTGACCACGGCAACGCCCACATCCTCGGCCTCCAAATAATCGTGGAAGCGCTGACGCGTTGCGCCGTACACCTCGACCACGTCATCGCCCATCATCCAACGCAAAAGGTCGATACCGTGAATGCACTGATTCATCAGCGTGCCGCCATCCTGCTCCCATGTGCCGCGCCAAGGCGCCTGGTCGTAGTAGCCCTTGCCGCGGTTCCAACGCACATGAATGCTGCCATGGGAGAGTTTTCCGAAGCGATCGGCCTCGATAGCCTTACGCAACTGCTGAATAGCCACATTGAAGCGATTCTGATGACAGGCAGAAACCTTCACGCCCTTCTCGTCGGCACGACGAACGATCTCGTCGGCGTCAGCAATGGACATAGCCATGGGCTTCTCAATGATGAGGTTTTTTCCCGCATCGATGCAATCAAGAGCAATCTGGGCATGCTTGCCACTCTCGGTGGCAATGGCCACTAGCTCGATCTCAGGATGATCGGCGAGCATCTGCCGATAGTCGGCATAGCGCCCAGCATTGGAGAAGTCGCCGCAATCGGCCTTCTCCAGCATAATGTCGAACTTCGAGTCGTCCACATCGCACAGCGCGACCAGATCGAGGCTGTTGTTCGCAACCGCCTTCACGTGGTTCACCGCAATACGACCGCATCCGATAATGGCGCACTTCATAGTTGTTGCCTTTCTGCCAATTCCACAACGCAACTCGCAATCCGCTCCGCGGCCTTGCCGTCTCCAAAAGGCTGGTAGCCCTCGTCGACGCTCTGGGGCACACTCATCGCTGCGAGAATAGACTCCCGCGACGGTTTCGCCAAAATATTACGACCATCAACCATAGTCTCGGGCCATACCTCGAAATCGAGCACCGTCGTGCATTTCACACCGGCGTAGAATGCCTCGCGCTGCAATCCGCCAGAATCAGTGACAACCTGCTTGGCGTGATTAACGAGATAAACACTTTCCAAGTAGCCCACTGGCTCAACGAAAAGCACGTTCGAGAAGTCGCCACCGCCCTCGACCCGCTGGCGCACAGCGGCGCGATTGCGCGGATGGACCGGATACACTGCCGGCGCATCAAGAGCGCAGAGGGCATCCAGCAGGCCGCCGAGCGCTTCCTCGGTGCCCGCATTTTCCTCTCGATGACAGGTGACGTAATAGAATTCTGCAGGCAACTCCACCGCTTCACCATCGAGAATGCTCACCAAGGCCGGCTGCTGAGCCGCAGAAGAATAGTGCACGAACGCATCGTACATGGGATCACCCGAAAATTCTGCCCGAGCGCCAAGATTCTCCTTTTGCAGATTCTCAAGATTATCTTTCGTACATGCCAGCAGCTTGGTTGCTACATGATCGGTACAGATTCGGTTGATCTCCTCAGGGTTTGTAGCCGAATGCGTACGCGCCCCTGCCTCAACATGTACTATGGGAATATGGAGCTTCGCCGCAGCCAGGGCAGCGGCCAGCGTTGAATTCGTGTCCCCATAGAGCAGCACAGCATCGGGTCTGCGCGCCACCATCTCCGACTCCAGCGCCTCCAGCATACGCGCCGTCATCTGGCCATGAGAGCCTCCCGACACGCCCAAATTAACCTTAGGCTCGGGAATATCAAGCTCGTCGAAGAAAGTCTGAGACATATTCGCATCGTAGTGCTGCCCCGTATGAACGATCTCCTCCCCAACGCCCTCGATGCTCTCCAAAACATGGGAGACGACCGCAGCCTTGATGAACTGCGGTCGCGCCCCCACGACGGTCATGATCTTGACAGCCAACTACAGCACCTCGATATTGTCACGTACTTCAACGTCCTTCATGGCGTTCTTCGTATCGAAGATGGCCTTGGCGTGCTGCTGCACGAAATCGTAATCCACATTCGTGTGGGCACAAGTCACCATCACCAGATCGGCATTGGCCAGCGCCTCTTCAGTCAACGCGGGAATGGACTGCTTGGTGCTACCCTTGTAGCGATACTCGGCCACCCACGGATCATAGAAGCTCACGTTCGCACCGCGCTTCTCCAGGCACTCGATCACACGGAGGGCCGGGCTCTCGCGATAGTCGTCAATATCCTGCTTATAGGCCACGCCCAGCACCAGCACATCGGCACCCTTCAGCGACTTCTCGCTCTCATTCAGCACGCGGGCGGCGCGATCAACGCAATACTCGGGCATCTGATCGTTCACCATCATGGAGGACTCGATCATCGAGGTGTGGAACCCGTACTCACGCGCCTTCCAGGAAAGGTAGTAGGGATCAAGCGGAATGCAGTGACCGCCCAAACCCGGACCCGGGTAGAACGCCGTGAAGCCGTAGGGCTTCGTCTTAGCCGCGTCGATGACCTCCCACACGTTGATGCCCATGCGATCGCACAGCATGGCCATCTCGTTCACCAGACCGATGTTCACGTTACGGTAGGTGTTCTCCAAGATCTTCTCCATCTCGGCCACCGCCGGGCTGGATACCTTGGTCACGCCGCCCTCGAGCACTGACTCGTACAGAGCCGCAATGCAATCCAGCGCATCGTCGCCAATGGCGCCGACTACCTTGGGAGTGTTCTTGGTCTTGTAGATGAGATTACCCGGATCAACACGCTCAGGACTGAAACCCAGATAAAAGTCCTCGCCGCAGGTCATACCGGAGCCCTCTTCCAAGATGGGACGGATAAGCTCCTCCGTGGTTCCCGGGTAGGTAGTAGACTCCAACACCACCATCGATCCCTTTTTGAGATAGGGTGCAATGGCCTTAGCAGAAGACTCCATATACGAGGTGTCGGGCTGCTGATGCACATCAAGTGGCGTGGGCACGCAAATGGCTACGAAATCGCACTCGCCGATGCGAGAAAAGTCAGTAGTAGCTTCAATCATGCCGTTGTTCACGAGCTGCTGCAAATCCTCGTTCACCACGTCACCGATATAGTTCTCGCCACGATTAACCATATCGACCTTTTCGGCCTGCACATCGATACCCACGGTCTTGAAGCCGGCCTTGGCCTTCTCCACGGCAAGCGGCAGACCCACATAACCGAGACCTACGGTGCCACACACCAAATCGCGAGAGGCGATCTTGCCCAACAACTCTTGCTTGTTCACTGTTCCTCCTTGGTAATATCCTCAATGATCTCAATGAGGCGGTTCGTATGGCTAACAAATGAGTATAACTCAGCGGTGCTGCGAGAATTCTCTCCCCACCGTTTTAACGAATCTTTATCGGAGATCATCCGACGAATCTGCTCGGCAAATTCCTCAGGACCGGAGAACGACCGCTCGACACCGCAATCATATTTGTTGATAATGGAATAATTCGATGGCAAGTTCGATAAAACAGGCTTCCCGCTAGCCAAGTAATCGAACAGTTTATTCTGGCTCATGCCATACCGAGACAGATTAACCTGCATCGACGAATAGAGCAGGAGCAGCAAGCGCGCCTTTTCTAAGCTGGCTGGTATCTCGCGTTTGTCTATTGCGCCGGGAAAGGAAATATTGGAAAGCCCGCGCTCGCGCACCTTTTCCCTCAAATCCTCCAGCTCATCACCAGCGCCCAAAGCAACAAACTCAACCTGATCGTCATTCTGCATGCACTCGGCAACATCGACCAAGTAACCAATGTTGTTCGCTTTTCGCACTGAGCCGGCGTAGATGATCTTAACTTTGCCGTTGTCTGCAAGTTCGCTCACCGGGCATGCGAAGGCGCCAGCGTTTTCGTGGAAGGCATCCAAATCAATGCCATTGTTGATATGATGCACCTTAGCGAGGTCGATCTTGCCACCGCTCTCGATATCCCACCCCTTGTCGCGAATATAATCTCCGCCACCTTCCATAGAGAAGATGATCGCATTGGCGTTCTCGTAGTTCTTCCGCTCAAGCACATACATAGCCTTGGCGATGGCACCGCCGGGCTTGATGATGTCGTACTCCTCCAGGGACAACGGCCACAAATCGCATATTTCGCAAATGCTCGCAGCCTGGTACTTTTTCGCAAACCGGTTGGCGAGCCACGGTGACAGCGGGTAGCCGTTCGAGCCCAGAATCACATCAGGTTTTCCGTACATCTCCACGAAGGTGTCGGCGTACTTGTTGAGACGCTTGTGGAACTCGAAGATCGACAAAATGCGCTTCTTCATGCTCTCACCGTAATCTTTGATGCGAATATAGACAAAGGGGAAGCCGTACGAATCATCCACTTTAAACGGAGCATCATCCTCAATCATCTGGATGGCGTTTCCGCGTTCACGGCTTGCCACAAACACCACAGGGTTATAGCCCCGCTCTTTCAGATGCTTCGCGAACCAGAAGTGACGATTGTGGGGCCCATGCTCAGGCAGGCAGTTGTCGATCATGATCGTCCAGATCGTTTTCCCGGACACGCTATTCTCCTCGATTCGTTACGGCGCCTACCGTTGCGAGCATAATGCGCAGATCCCGCGGCAGACTGAATTTCTTTACATCCTGTAAATTGTATTCCATTTTCAGAGGCAAAATCTCCTCCACATAAACTTTATCCGCGTCCTCGGCCCCATTCAGCAAATCAGCTTCATCCTTGAACTGAATGCTGGCCGTGGAAGTGACGCCCGCAGGTAGAAGCAGCGTTGCCATCATCTCGGGCGCGTAGCCTTCCACGTAGCGGGGCACCTCCGGGCGCGTACCCACAAACGTCATGGTCCCCCGCAGGATGTCGATCAGCTGGCTGATCTCGTCAAGGCGATAATCGCGGATCTTGGCACCGACGCGCGTTACCCGCGCGTCGGTGCCCGTCGTCACGGCACTGCCCATTTGATCAGCCCGATCACACATCGTGCGAAACTTGAAGATACGAAACCGCCTGCCGTATTGGGTGACGCGTTCCTGGCGATAGAACACCGGGCCAGGCGAGTCCGCTTTGATGGCAATAGCCAGCACAAGGAACGCCGGGCTGAGCAGCACCAGCAAAAACGCCGCCGCCACAATATCGAAGCAGCGCTTGCCCACCAATTGTGCCCTCTTAGCCGCTAGGGCCTCGTAGTAGGGCCTGACCGCCTCACATTGCAGCTCGTCAGGCAGCGCATTCCAAGGAAGAAGCCTCACCGAGCCCCTCCGACTATTCTTGCAAACGTAGAGGCCACATAGTGAGCCTGATCGTCAGTCAAGCAAGTGTGCAGCGGCAAGGTCACCTCGTTGGCGAAACGGGCATAAGCCCGAGGGTAATCGGCAATATCAAACCCAAGATCCTTGTAGGCCGTCAACAGCGGGAGTGGCTTGTAGTGCACATTCGTGGCCACACCGCGGTCGGCCATGGCCTCGATGATGGCATTGCGCTCATCGAACGACACCCCAGGCACGCGGCAGATATACAAATGGCCCGACGAGGCATAATCGCCGCCCACATGGGGAAGAGGCTCCACCTCCAACGACTTCAGATAACTATCGTACAGGGCGATCAACTGGCGGCGACGCTGAAGCATCCCCTCATAGCGCTTCAGCTGAACCAGGCCCAGAGCAGCCTGGATATCGGTCATATTGCACTTGTACCATGGCCCCAGCACGTCGTACTCCCAAGCGCCGAGTTTGGTCTTTGCCAGCGCGTCCTTCGACTGCCCGTGCAGCGAGAGCAGCTGCACCTTCTTATACACCTCGTCGTCGAGCACCTCGCTCGGAAGATTCCAGGCCAGGCAACCTCCTTCCGCTGTGGTGAAATTCTTCACCGCATGGAAGGAGAACGACGTGAAGTCGGCAACCGATCCGATCATACGACCATGGTAGGTGGCGCCCAGGGCATGGGCGGCATCCTCGCACACGGCCACACGGCCCAACGCCCCCTGAATGGCCGAGGCAGGGCTGAACAGCGATCGTTTTTCCTCCAACACCGCGAAGATGCGATCGTAGTCGCAGGGCACACCGCCCAAGTCGACGGGGATAACGGCCTTGGTTCGCACGGTAATGGCGCGCCCCATGGCATCGTAGTCCATCTCGAAGGAGTCGGCTGCGCAATCCACCATAACGGGTGTGGCACCCACATGGCAGATAACCGACGCACTGGCGGTGTAGGTATAAGCCGGCACGATAACTTCATCACCCGGGCCCACTCCCAGCACGCGCAGGGCCATTTCCGCACACGCCGTCTGGGAATTCAGGCACACGCAGCGCGGTACCCCCAGGTAAGCCGCCAATTGACGCTCCAGCTCCTTCACCCGCGGTCCGGTGGTAATCCACCCCGATCGCAATGCGTCGGCCACCTCGGCGATCTCCTCTTCGGTAATGTCGGGCGGCGAAAACGGAATGTTCATCTTCTCGGTCATACCACTTCTCCTGCGCTATTGGAATTCAGGCGTGTACGTAGGAACCGCTTCTTTCAACGCCCGCTTAATATCGTCACGATCTCGAGGAAGCGCCTCCTCCAACTTCGCCAGTCGCTCTTCTACGCTAGCTACCTCAGGGCGCACGCCCTTAATCACCGTGATGGCCCCGTTGGCCGTGGGCACCGTGGGCTCATCGTCCATGTTCAGTTCCTCGTACAGCTTTTCGCCAGGACGCAAACCAGTCACCTTGATCTCAATATCCTCACCCACTGTCAGACCCGACAAGCGAATCAGGTTCTCGGCCAAGTCGTAAATGCGCACCGGTTCGCCCATATCCAGTACGAAAATCTCGCCGCCCTCGGCCAACGCTCCCGCCGTAATAACTAAGCGAGCCGCCTCGGGAATAGTCATGAAGTACCGTGTGATATCCTGGTGAGTCAGCGTAATGGGACCGCCCGCTTTCAGCTGGCGCTTAAACAGGGGGATCACCGAACCGTGGGAACCGAGCACATTGCCAAAGCGCACCGAGGCGAACGCAGTCTGCGACCGCTGAGCGTAATATTGCACAATCATTTCGCACATGCGCTTCGTGGCGCCCATCACATTGGCGGGATTCACCGCCTTGTCGGTGGAGATGAGGATGAAATGAGAGCAATCGCGCTCATCGGCCATACGTACCACATTTAAGGTGCCAAACACATTGTTCTCGATAGCCTCGCGGGGGTTCGACTCCATCAGTGGCACATGCTTATGGGCCGCCGCATGGAACACCACCTGGGGCCGATGGCGCTCGAACACCTCTTCCAGGGCAGGAAGATGGGTGATAGAGCCGATCTCGGTCACAATCTCGATGCCCGCCTCTTGCGCGGCCCCGGAAATTTCATGGTACAGCTCGTATACCGTATTCTCGTAGATATCGAACAGCACGATCTTGGCCGGTTTGGCAGGCAGCAGCTGGCGCACCAGCTCGCTACCGATGGAGCCGCCGCCGCCAGTGACGAGCACCACGGCTCCCTTCAGATAGGTGCCCACCAACCCTTCGTCCAGAGCTACTTCCTCGCGTGCCAGCAGGTCGGACACCTCCACATCGCGAATGGGCACACGACCCAGCTGCTCTTCGGGGATATCCTTCACGCGCTCGGGCAACGTGAGTACCTTCCGGCCCGTTTCCATGCACAAGTCGTACACATGACGCTTCTGTTTCTGAGTACCCGAAGGAATGGCGACCACAATCTGATCAACGGAGAACTGCTTGCACAAGCGGGGAATATCCGCGCAACTGCCGAGCACCTTCACGCCATGGATACGACGGCCGATCTTGCGCCCGTCATCATCCACATAGCCAATGGGGCAACCGACGATCTCGTCGCTGCCTGCCAGCATGCGGCTCACCACCAGCGATCCGCTCTCGCCAGCACCCACGATTAGAGTACGCGCCTCGCCAGGAGCCTTCACACCCAAAAACGACCAGCTACGCCCCTTGGAGTTCACGCGAATCGAGAAGCGAGCCATACCGCAGATGATGAGCAAAATGGCCCATGCACAGATGTACACGCGGAAGGGCATACGCTCGTCGAACAAGAGGGCGCCAAGCACATCGCCCACCACCGAGGCGACTACCGTCGCCACCACGATGCGAGCCGCATCGTCTACGCTGGCGTACTCCCACAAACTGTTGTACATGCGGAACACGCCGAACACGATCACGTTCACCGCGGCAAGAAGCACCATCTGCCCGATGAAGAACGGCGAGGCGAGATCGATCTCCCCCGCCCTCGTGCCCCAAGCTGCAATAAGAAACGACACCACCGTGGCGGCAACATCGATGATCACCAGCGGCAGCGACCGCACGATAAAGCGTTTGATGTTTCGCGTACTATTCATAAGGAACAGGCCAACCTCTCGATTCAACCGCGCAAAAATTGCACGTCGCTAATCAACGAGCACAATGCCGGCAACATTACCCCCCGCTAGCTGCAATTCCTGCAGCGTATCGCACAGTGTGATCTGGGAATCCTTCCAGGTGCGCACCACTACAACGGTCGCCTGAGCTGCTCGAGCCCCATAGGCCGCAGCCATCCCATCAGAAAGCGGAGCGCACTTGAGAACAGCGCCCGCAGACTCGCCGGCACGCATCGCTGCCGCGAGATCGTTACCCCCTAGAGCAACAACGTGGACCTGGGGCCACTGAGCCTGCATCGCCATCTTCAAAGCCTCGCAAAGCTGCTGGGTGTCGATCGCCGATACCGGCACAACACCGACCGAACCGACCAACTCCTCCGACGCAAACTGCACGTTAGCCCACAAACGTTCACCATCCTGGAGAGTGACCCCCCCGGCCAACACCGGAACAGCAGTGCATTCGCCCACATTCTCCTTGGTTTTCAACGGGCGGCGCACCGCATCAATCAACACGAGAACACACCCAATGGCAAACAGGCCGCTCAGCAGCCCCACCACCGCATACTTAACCACATTGCTCGAGCCACTGCCTGTCGCGCCAGTAGCTTGCGATACGGTAAACACACACGACCGCAATGCGGCAACGCGATCAGCTGACGAGGCTCCTGCTCCGAAAGGCTCGCCCGCATCCAATGCCGAGGAGGACGTCTCACTTACCGAGTCCCAATATACTTCACTCTGCTGCATAAGGGCAGCTTGAATAGCGTCGGCCGATTCTTGGGCGACGCTATTAACAGTATGCACCGCCTCATCGGCACTTACGCCCGTCGCAGTGAATTCAATGGATTGAGTGGTTGCGTCAGCCTTGGATGTCATGCCGGCATCTCCGCCAGCCGAAACCACGTTTTGCGCCACTGCACTCGCCAAGTTCATCAAATTTGCTGTATTGAGTATCCCCGAAGGATCGGTTACCGTTAGCGTAGCCGCTGCCGTATAGCTTTCGCCCCGTGAGCTTTCCTTGACGAACATGAAGCCACCGGCAAGTAGCCCACACAAGAGAGGAACAACAACAACCCATTTCGCATAATGTCGAACAAGAAGCCAAAGATCGCGCAATGTCACAATAACCTCAATTCACTAAGTCAATATCTTTTTCATTCTATCCCAAAAGAGTTTCGAGCAATAGTTCGCGAGAAAAAACAACGACTTCCTAACTTCGCAGCCCGGGTCACCCGTTGCCCTCGCCCTTTTCAATTTTAATGCCATCGAATGGCACACAATACCCATCGCCCGCGAAAGAGTAGTACGCGAGGGCCAGAACCGCAATAAACGAGACGCTGAAAACGGGCTCCGTGATGCCGTTCAAATAGTACGCACCCAGCACCGCTGCATACACGGCAGCCTCTTGCCGCGTGCGAAATCTATACAATACGAAAGCCACCAGCCCCAGCATTGTGCAAAGCACTAGCACACCCAGCATGCCGCTGTTAAGCCAAATGTCCAGAAAGCCATCATGCGCATGATAATACTGCCGATCGTTCACCCACAGCTCCCTATAACCGGATACCCCGCGCCCGATAAAGAAACACCGAATACCTTGCAGCTCAAACACCTTATCCCATATGAAGGTTCTTCCGGTAAAGGTGAGCGACTTCCCCAATGCGTCCACAATGATGAAATCGAATAGATGCTGCAGCCTGAACACGACAATTGCCAAAAAGCCAGCAACTCCCATGATCGTCACCGTGAGCCCATTCAAATATCTTCGAAGCGCCTCCCATCGAGCGCAGAGCACAAGTACAACAAGAAACGTCAACGCCAACAATGTCGCCGACGAGGTGGCAAGGTAAACCGTAAGAATTGAAACAGCGAGCACGAAAAGAGACCGCACGCTGAGCCATCGTCCACAGCAAGCATCGAGCACAAAGGACGAGCAGAGGGCAGGAAATAAAATGCGATAGGCGCTGTCTTTATTGCCGTAAAAAAAGTTACCGCTTTGCGCCGTGCCATTCGTGGCATATACCCCCTCGGGAAAAAGAAGAGCCGAGGCAAGATTGAGCACCGACAACGTAAATGTCACTACGAATAATCCCCACAGAAGCTCTCTTTTCATAGAGCGTCCAAAAGCAGCTACGAGCATAACTATCGCGAAACACGGAAGCCATTTGGAGAACCAAAGATTGATCGCGCCACCATAGAACAACGTTGACAGCAACACTATCGCGGGCAAAATCACACTGAGAAGCGAGAATACGTCTTTCCTGGCAAGGAGGACGTAGAGCAACGCACATGCAACAGCGGATATCACGCCGCCCCATGCATAGGCATCTATGAACAACGATGTGCCAACGTGATTAATAATCTCAGGAGGAAAAAACGGCACAATTAGGATGGCGAAAATCCCGATGAACCATCGGCTGTTCAGCAAAGCAACTTTCTCCCTCATATGCTCCAACATCTTCATCTATCCTAGCTCTGCCTCTTGGCCATATCCCTCAACCACCTTAAAGGCTTTGTGGCCACGCGTCCCAGACGGAAAGACAACGAACCACGCAGCGCCCCTACCTCTTCTCGCACTTGCGCAAGATCATCACATGTCCGCCTCATACGTTCAGCGGGCTCCCGAACCTCAACCCCGAAAGCCCCAAAATCTTCGAGAAGTCCATATTGAGATCCACACTGATCCTCTGACAACGCAGCGTACACATTACGCGCATTTTGAAAAGCCTGAGCCACCAGAACGCCAAGATGGGCGCAAGTCTCCAAATCGATGGATTCAGGTAAAGTAAAAAGCTGGCGCGCCATGTCTTTGCCGCATGCAAAGTATCCGTAAGACTTCGCAAACGAAGGACTCGTAGTCATAATGGATCCGCTGCGTACGCGCCGCTTAAACAGGGGTCTCTTCAGGTGCGCAGCACGCTCGGCATGCAGACCAAGCGAAAACGTAAACGCATTGTCCTCGTGCATTATCCCTCGAATAAAACGCAGACTGTTCGATTCGATCGTCTCGCGGCGAGTCATGTACATGCAGGCGGACACAATATAATCTCGATTCGCCTGGAACAGTGCCAGCAACTCCGCCCCCGATCGTACCTCGTCATACTGAGTACTCCGGGTGTAGCTCGTTATGAACCATGCGTGTTCTTTTTTTAGCTGGACGCTCTCAAAGAAAGACTCAGCATCGAAATATAGAACGTCCAAATCCTGCGACTCCATACGCTCCGTCAGCTCCTCCAGAGCTGTCGGTACGAGCAAATCATCGGAATCCATGAAGTAGACGTATGTCCCACAAGCGGCATCAAGCCCCGCATTGCGCGCACAAGAAAGCCCCTGATTTGGCTGACTGAGAACCTTAATCCGGCCATCCCCACTCGCCAGCGACACAACTTCCTCCAGGGAGCCATCCGTCGAGCCATCATTTACGCAAATGATTTCGAAATTGCCCATGGATTGCGCAATTAATGACTCTATCGTTTCCCGAATAAAGGGCATTGCGTTGTATACAGGCACGATGATCGACACCAAAGGCTTGTCCTGCGTCGCCCCAACCACCACCTGCGGAAGAACGGGATCGCCCGCAAGCCTCATACGCTCGCGCTGCCGCATGGCCGCCACAATGAAAGCATGCAACTGCCAGCTATCGAAATACTGGTAATAGTCATCGGGATGACAGAGTACTTCGCCAAGCGCTTGCTCGTGGTCTGCAAGGTAATCGAGTATCTTCGCGCAGGCCACGCGATCACGCACTGTTTCGATATTGTATTTAATGACGGAAAGGGAGGTGTTGACAAAACTCAGCTCCGCACGCTGAAAAACCTTGTGCTCGCAAAGCGCACACCTCCAAGCCTCGAGGGCCTCCAGGAAACACAGCGGCTCTTTTTGCCTAGTATCTTGAATGCCGGTGTTCGTATTCACCCGATACCTGACATAGTCTCCCTCCACCGCCGTCACTCGATCGGCAAGCGCCATGGCCATGTACACAAAGAAAAGGTCATTGCTGTTGGGAAGACTCTGAAATCGCAAATTCTTCGACCGGACAAACGATGCCTTGAACAACTTCGACCATGGAGCCGGAGTGGTGATTCGAAAGAAGGTCTGCGGGACATCATCAAGATTAAACACCTCTTTACGCGGAAGCAGCTCCGGAAAGAGAAATTCGAAGCAATCACTCAGGAGGCCCGTAGCTTGGTCGTAGCGCCTTCCCCCAAAGAGCACAATGTCGGCATCGGTCTTTTGAGCCCGTGCGCAAACGGCCTCAAACATATCAAGCGAGAAGAAATCATCGGCATCCAAAAAGAGCAGATAGTTACCAGAAGCCCTCTCAATCCCCATATTGCGAGCTTGAGCCGCACCTTGCGCAGACCGTGTCAGCACTTTTACACGAGGATCGCGCTCTTGATATTTTGCGAGTATGAGAGGAGTGGAGTCTGTTGAGCCATCGTCTACGCACAGCACCTCGAAATCGGCCCATGTTTGCGCAAGAATGCTCTCCAGACAATCTTCGAGGTACCTTTCTCCATTATGAACCGGAACAATAACCGACAACGTCGTCACTAGGCTCTCCTTGCAACTCCATCACTCGCCTTTATTCTCCACAATCGAGAGATATCGCCATTTTTGTAATATACTCTACCTTTGCGCCTGCGAGCGCATCAATTCCCCCTCACGGTCGAGTGAAAGGCTGCTCTGTGAGCGATGTACTGCCTTCGAGCTTAAAGAAAAACTGGTTCACCATTTCCTCCCTTGTCTCAAAGGACTTTAAGCTGAAGTACCGCCGTAGCGTCCTCGGCGTTCTTTGGTCGGTGCTCAACCCTCTTCTAATGATGTGCGTATTAACCGCCGTGTTCAGCGCTTTCTTTCGCTTTCAAATCGAGTATTATCCCTTTTACCTTATTCTCGGCAACACTCTTTTCTCTCTCGCGATGGACAGCGCAACCTCAGCTATGACCTCAATCGTTGACTCATCTTCCTTGATCAAGAAGGTACGCATCGATAAACTCATTTTTCCCATTGAAAAAGTGCTTTTTCAGCTTGTTAATTTCGCAATTTCGCTCATTGCCGTTGCTATCGTCATGATTTTCCTTCAAATCCCCCCCACCTTCAATTTGCTTCTATTGCCGGTTCTTCTTTTTTACGTCACCATCTTTAGCTTAGGTCTTGGGCTTCTTCTCGCCTCTCTTGCTGTTTTTTTCCGTGACGTTATCCACATGTGGAGTGTTCTACGGCTTGCATGGATGTACGCCACCCCCCTCTTCTACCCCGTAGACATCCTGCCCGACTGGATGATGACCGTTGAGCTGTTCAATCCTATGTTCCATTACGTGCAGTACTTCCGCGACATTGCTCTGTGGGGCATCACACCTGGCGTTTCCGATAATCTCATCTGCCTAGCTATAGCGGCTGTCACATTCTTTGTTGGCCTTGGAGTCTTCCGTCGCCTTCAGCGCAAATTCATCCTCTATGTGTAAGGAGCGCCTCCATGCCCGCCCAAACAATTACCACGTTTCTGGCAAACCAGTCGGACTCCTTTGCCAAGACGTCCGAGCCCCCCATGATTCGCGTCAGCAACGTCACGATGGATTTCAACAGTGCCACTCAACAACTCAACTCTCTGAAGGAATACTTCATCGCTATAGCCAAGCGTGAGCTTATGTTCAAACGCTTCCGAGCGTTAGACGACATCTCCTTCGACGTGCAAAAGGGTGATGTGTTCGGAATATTGGGCACAAACGGATCAGGTAAATCAACCTTGATGAAAATCATCTCGGGCGTCCTCGAGCCAACTGTGGGTTCCGTGGAAATACGAGGAAACATCGCCCCCCTCATCGAGCTGGGCGCTGGATTCGATTTTGAGCTTACAGCGCGAGAGAACATTTTTCTCAACGGCGCCCTTCTGGGATATTCAAAAAGTTTCATTCAACAGCACTTTGACGAGATCGTTGATTTTGCCGAAATACGAGACTTTCTCGATTCCCCTCTTAAGAATTACTCGTCAGGCATGGTGTCTCGCATTGCCTTTGCCATTGCCACCGTTATCGTCCCCGACATCCTAATTGTGGACGAAGTTCTTTCTGTGGGAGACTTTATGTTTAGGCAAAAATGCGAGAAACGCATCCAAAGCCTTATTCGCGAGCATGGCACAACTGTCCTGCTCGTGTCCCACAGCAACAATCAAATCGAACGCCTCTGCAACAAAGCCGTTTGGATCGAAAAGGGTCATATCCGAATGATCGGAGAAGCTAAGACGGTAAGCCGGACTTATCAAGCACTCGGAGGACGCACGGGAAGTCAAGAGTCGGAGACCTTTATTTTTAATCTCCTCAACAGCAATACGCACTCTACCTCCGAGAAGATAGAGTGCGTTCTCGGAAAGGATCGTTTTGAGGTCAACTCTATTTGCGAATCCCTTCTCTCAAAGAATCGAGACTATCGAACTGTTGTCGTCGTGCCTGGAGACGATCCTCCCGTAGTAATGTCGGGATTGAGCATCGCAGGCGCTCTGGATGGCATCTGCCTCATGACAAAACGAGCAGAATTGTCCACCTTGGTCAGCTCTTATATTTCTCGCACTCGACCCGAAAGGGTCATCGTCCTCAGCCATGCCAACATTCAAGAAAACGTGCTTTCTTCGATTAAGGACATTGCTGGCCCCAGCACAGAAATGCACATCGTGGATGCAGACGACCTTGAACGCCTCTCAAGATTGGCTTATCGACTTGCCACCAAGCTTGGCGCTCAATGGGGCCACCATGCCATCTTATCGGCAAATCGAAGCGGTGTGGCATCTGCCACCGTTGCTCCAGTTTTCTTTCTGGAACCCACGCCTTATATCATCTGCTCTTTTGCTGGTCAATCAAATGATGAGCTCTCGGATATTTTTCGTGCGTCGCAAACCGAACGTGCATTAGTGGTGGGAAATCCCACCCCCCTTACCGATGAATTTCTCAACACTCTACAAGATGGACGCCTCCAATGGACGAGAATACCTGAGCAACCTGGCGATATAGCAAATTGCGAAGCTCTTTCTTGGTTAGCAAGTGAGGGTTTTGGGCGGTCTAATGGCTACACGACTGTGTTCGTCATTGCAGACGACAGCTATGTTGACGGCTTCTCGATAGCCGAAATAGTTGCGAGAGAGTCGGGGGCGATCATTTCTGTCGACACCACCAATCTCGATAGCACCGTGAAGCTTCTTGACTATGTACGTGCCAATCAGTCCAACCTTGAACGTATTTTTTTGGTTGGCGAAAACTCGGCCTTCGGTCCTGTCATGAAAGACCTCATCTGCAAAGTGCTCAACTAGCCCTAATCTCTTCTAAATAGATCTCGTGTGTAAAGGCGGTCACCCACATCTGACAAATCGTCGCTCCAACGATTGGCTATGATGATGCTCGAGCGCCGCTTGAATTCGTCTAGATTTGATAAGGCTGCGCAACCGGCAAACTCAGGAGCACCCAGCGTGGGTTCGTACACAACGCACTCCACGCCCTTGGCGGCGAGGCGCTTCATGATGCCCTGGATGCTGCTGGCGCGGAAGTTGTCCGAACCGCTCTTCATGGTGAGGCGATACACCCCCACCACCGGGTTTTCCATACCTTCGTCGCGCAGTTCGTCCACACGACGCGCCACCTCGTCGGCAATATAGTCCTTGCGTGTGCGGTTGGCCTGAACGATGGCCTCAATGAGATTCTGGGGCACGTCGTCGTAGTTGGCCAGCAGCTGCTTGGTGTCCTTGGGCAGGCAGTAGCCGCCGTAGCCGAACGACGGGTTGTTGTAGTGGTCGCCGATACGCGGGTCCAGTCCCACCCCCCCGATAATGGCAGCCGCATCCAACCCGCGCACGCTGGCGTAGGTGTCAAGCTCGTTGAAGTAGGCCACACGCAAGGCCAAATAGGTGTTGGCGAACAGCTTTACGGCCTCGGCCTCGGTGGCGCGCATGATCAGCGTGGGCACATCCGCATCCTGAGCCCCCTCTGCCAGAAGCGCCGCGAAACGCTCAGCGGCCTGCTGCAGCTCGACCTCGAAAGGCGATTCCGTGGGCACGCCCACGATGATGCGGCTGGGATGCAAGTTGTCGTACAGCGCGCGGCCCTCGCGCAGAAACTCCGGGCTGAACAGGAACTTGCCTGCGGGGTACCGCTCTGTCAGACCCTTCGTATAGCCTACGGGCACGGTGGACTTAACGACCATCACGGCCTCGGGATTCACTGTCAGAACCAGCTCCACCACTTGCTCCACCAAGCTGGTGTCGAAGAAGTTCTTTTCAGGGTCGTAGTTGGTGGGCGTGGCGATGATGACCATATCGGCGTCGCGATAGGCCGTCGCCCCATCGAGGGTCGCCGTCAGACGCAGGCCACCCGCCGCCAGGAAGGACTCAATCTCAGGGTCGGCAATAGGCGACTTTCCCTCGTTGATGAGATCCACCTTCTGGGGCACCACATCCACTGCTGTGACGTCGTTGTGCCGAGCCAGCAGCACCGCCAGTGAAAGCCCCACATACCCCGTACCCGCAACCGCTATGTTCACGCGAAACTCCTCGGATAGAGCCCAAATAAGATAAACTATGGGCATTATAGTACAGCTTCCCCTATCCGCCGTCGCTAGGATGCAGACCCCATGAGCAATCCCCGAACAAGCAGCGCCAAACCCCTTATCAGCTTCGTGGTGCCCGTGTTCAACGCAGCGCCTTATCTTAGCCAGGCTTTGCGCAGCTTGCGCGAGCAAACGTACTCGAACCTGGAGATCCTCTGCCTGAATGACGGGTCGACCGACACATCCCTGGCTATATTAGAGCAGCATGCATCGGAGGACGATCGCGTTCTTGTTGTCGACAAGCCCAACGAGGGCTATGGCGCCACCTGCAACCGCGGCATCAACGAGGCGCACGGGGAATGGATCGGCATTCTGGAGCCAGACGATTGGCTGTTGCCTGATGCCGTGGAAGCCATGATGGATACCGCCCAAGAAGCAGCCCGGATCGGCAGCGATGCAGATGCAGACCGAGCGGCAGTCCCCGATATTGTAAAAACCCCCTATTGGCGCGTGCTGTTCGCCGACACGCCTGAGCAGGCGCTCGTACATTGCTATTATCGGGGCACGCCCGCGCCCACGGGCGCCAAACAGCTGAGCAACGGTTGGCTCGCGCAGGGCGAACCCGCCGTTGCGTCATGCACAACGCTGATGGAGTACCATCCCTCCATTTGGTCGGCACTTTACCGCGCCGACTTTCTGCGCGAGCATGGCATCCGATTCCTGCCCATTCCTGGCGCGGGATGGGCCGACAACCCCTTTCTGGTGGAAACCATGGCCGCCGCTCGTTCCATCGCCTATCTGGACGAGCCCTTCTACTGCTACCGCGAGGAAACTCCGGCGCATTTCGACTCCACCATTCGCAATCA
This sequence comes from Adlercreutzia wanghongyangiae, assembly GCF_035989245.1. Taxonomy (NCBI): domain Bacteria; kingdom Bacillati; phylum Actinomycetota; class Coriobacteriia; order Eggerthellales; family Eggerthellaceae; genus Adlercreutzia; species Adlercreutzia wanghongyangiae. The sequence continues at coordinate 130,010 of NZ_JAYMFF010000007.1, forward strand.
GCCCACTTTGGTATTCGATCGCTGGAACGACGGAGCCGATGTACTGGAGCGCCACGCGGGTCTCGATACCCGCGTGATGCAGGCCCACTACCATCGCGGTTTCAACAACCGGGACAAAGCTGCGGCTATTCTGGGGGAAGAGAGCCCTGTCACAATCGAAGAGACCGCCCGTATGTTCGCACGAATGCAACCCGAACTGGTGCTGGGCGACCCCGCTCTTTCCCCCGTCCAGAAGGCACTCTTCGCGACAACAAGGGGTATCGACTACCGGCCCTCCCTCCCGGAAACCCTCGCCTTCAAGGTGCGCTCTTTGCGCCAGCAGCTGCACAACGTGCGCACGGTCGGACTCCAGAGCGCGCGGGCAATCGCCCGACTGCATTAAGGGCAGCCTCAGGACTGCAACAAGATCCTTCGACTACGCGCTTCGCCCAGAATGACATATAGCCATCAGCAATCGCTGCCCAAAGCGTCATAATTACCTATCAGAGATCAGCAGGATCAAAATACCAGGTCACAGTCATCCACTTAAAATGAAGTGTAAAATCAAGTCAATATTTTTTTACCTATGATCTCTCGGCGAATCCGCATACTTCATTTATCCGACCAAGCGGCACCAGAGAGGCAGCACAAATCTTACGCATATCCAGAGTCTGTATGAGCGGCAACGCCTTTTCTCCTTCATGATATGGATGACGCACCGATCTCATCTTGAACAGCTTTCTCATGCGCGACTTTCCCTTTCCGCCAGAAGGCAGTGGAGCTGCGGGGTCAAGCCCCAAATACCTAAGCACACCTTCGAAGTCGGCGAGCATCACATCCTCGATGTCGGCGGCCGCTGCGATTTCAATCACTTCATCAGCAGATTCTTCAAGATCTTTGCGAAGCAAATTCCAACTCTCGCTTTGGAATTTGGAAATAGGCACATCATAGGAATCGGTGTCATAGCAGAGGAAAACCGTCCACGGTAGCGAGGGCCAGCGAGCACGGCATGACCGCTTGAACCATGCTGCTGAATTTGGCATCTGCGTAACCGTTCCCACATTATTGAACCGGACAAGTATGTCGCCCTGATCGCCAGCAATCATCAAATCGTCAAAGCCCCATTCGGACTCTTCCCCAAACGGAGTCGACACGAGTCTCTCGTCAGCCGCCGACCGGATATACTGCTCGTAAAAGACTCGCTCGGTGGCCCCCTCCACGATAAAGGCGACTCCTTGCACATATTCCAGCATAATCTACGCCTCGAGATACGAGAGCAGCTCGCGTGACCCGCGCTCACCCGAGGACATCAGCTCGAAAAGATACTCGCCAATACCGAGGCCCATGTCATAGGCTCTCGCCGTCAGCTTCGCAATCGACTTGGAACGAATGCGCTTAAAGGAGGCAACACCCTCCTCGTTAGGAACACCCACATATATCTGCGTCGGCTTCAAATATTGAATTAAGGCAGGAGAATGACTGGAAACGAGAAGTCGCGTATCGCCCTTGTTCTCGTCAAGTATCTCAAGAAGTACCTTCATGAGCTGCGGATGAATGCTCGTTTCCAGCTCTTCAATTCCGACCATCTCGGCATGACTCAAGCTAGCTAGAATGGTATTTGCCACCAACCATACGATCCTCTTCGTCCCTGTCGACATCCTCCTGATGTCGACAGGCTGATTGAGGTGCGTATCCTTTACAGTGACTCGATAAAGCTCGTCTCTGATCCTGAAGGGAATTCCCCCTTCCCCTTCCTGTGAGCCAAGACTCTTCAGCAGCTGCTCGTGCACTTCTTCTTGCAACTTGTAAGCGTCCACGGAAAACGAGTCGAATGTAGGAAAGAGCGTATACACTGCCGCAAGGAAATCACCGTAACGATCCTCGTTGCACTGGCGCAACCGATAAAGAGCGCGAGGCAAATCGTCGTCATTGAGGGCAATTCCCCCCTCCGTTGCCGGCTCTCCCTCGAATTCGATGGGAACAGAGGAGAACTTGTCCTGCGCATCGATTGCGTCGAACATTACAAATGCCATATTTTGAATCTTGCGAATTGCCGGATTGATATCGATGTTCTCGAAAGAAGTGAGCACATCGATGGCCAACTGAGCATCATCCAAAACAACGGTACTAAAAGAACGAGTATCGTATGTTTTCTTATATTTTCCTTCTTTTCTCTTTAGATAATTGGTCCATTTTCCTGTTTTCGACGCCTTAATCTCAATGCTTTCGTGAGTAATGCGCCGCCCCGTTCCGTCATCGCGTAACCAGGCGAATGAGAATCCGTATCTAATGTATCGATATCTCCCCAAACTCGGTTCATCCAACTCAACCTCAAAGCTAAATTCTTGATTTTGTAGCGCGGTCACCAAGGGGATGTAGCGCGTATAAGACATCATCGACAAACGGTCTTTCGGACTTGCCGTAATGAAAGACACTGCAAATCGCAGCGCTTCCATAAGATTGGTCTTACCATAGTTATTCGCAGAAATAATTGCCGTGATTCCCTCGAGCTCAAGGCGCGTAAAACCTAGGTTTCTCATTCCGCCAACTGAGACACTCGTCAACCCCATAATGCACCTCATATGTCGTATTATTTTTCCTATTCCAGAACATAATATCCATTTACTTCAAAATATATCATTTCAAAGTACCGGATACGCAAAAAATATTTTCATCGGAAAGATACTATCTGTTTGCCTTCAGGCGGGCGAACAGATTGGTGCTGTGGCGTTTCACGAAGGAGATGAGGCGGCTTTCCCACAGGGTGAGGGTGACGTTGCCGGCCTTCATGGGTGCCAGCGCCATTTTCATCATAGTGGTGCGCGGCTGGGCTTGTCCTAGCGCCTCCTGTGCGCGGGGCTCGCGAATGATATCGCGCACGGCCGCGCGCTTTTGCGCGCCCGATAAGGTGCAGTCGGCACAGGTGATGTTCTCTACGCTGCCCAGCAGGCGCTCAGCATGGCGCCGCGCCAGAAACTCCCGCACCTCCGGCGAATCCACACCCCACCCTGCGAACAGGTCGCACAGCCATTGGTCCTCCTCGCAGCGCTTCGCATGCAAGTCGGGGCGATAGCGCGTGTTCTCGCTCTCGGCGCGGGCACGCAGGAAATGATAGTAATGGCCGTCAAGACATCCGACGCGTTCCACCTCGCGCACTACATCGACGTTGAACGGAAGATCGTCCCAGAACGTCTCGGGGAACTGAATGTCCCTCTCTTGCAAATACTCACGCTGATACAACTTGTTCCACGGCGCATACAGCAGTTGTCGATCAAAAAGATCGTGGGCGTGCTCCCGAAACTCCTGTTGGGTCGCATACACCTGTTGAGGCGCCGTACGCACCTCGCGGAAATACTTGTCATCGGCGTAGTAAGTATCGATATAGAAGCCCGTTACCAGCAGCTGCAGTCCGTGCTCTTCGGCCATAGCGTGCATATCGGCCAGCATGGTCGGCTCGCACCAGTCGTCAGCGTCCATGAAGTACAAGTAGTCGCCCTGCGCGATATGCATGGCGTTGTTGCGCGCCCCGGCTGCCCCGGCATTCTGCTGGTGAATCACCCGCACTCGACCGTCAGCTGCGGCCAGGCGATCGCACAACTCGCCCGTGCGATCGGGGCTGCCATCATCCACGAGAATCACCTCGAAGTCGGCAAACGTCTGATCGAGCAGCGACTGCACACTGCGCTCGACCCACGCCTCCACCTTGTAGGCGGGGATGATAATGCTGATTGCCGGACGCTTCCCCATCGTTTCTTCCGTTCTCAGGATTTCAGATGCACACTAGTATAAACCACTTCGCGAAAGGCTATTGGTTCTTAAGCACAATCGAAATCGCTAAACCTAACGACCGTGCTTTCCATACCATTCGGGCTTATCCTCCTGCCGCAAGTGACGCCCATGATAATGATGGCGAAGCACCTTATCGAAAAGACCGAGCTTCCAGAGAATAAGAAACGAAACCACCATGAGGATGCCGGCCACCGCGAACACCAGCACGCCGTGGCTGTTGGACATCACCCAAGCTCCCAAGCCCAGCACTGCGGTCCATAGATAGACGATGATCACCGACCGCTTCACTCCATAGCCCTTACTGAGCAGAATATGGTGCAGATGCTTGCGATCCGCCTGCTGGATCGGCTGATGATGATACACACGACGCACGATAGCGGCCGCCGTATCGGCGATGGGAATGGCGGCAATTACCAACGGCACCGCCAGCACGATCACGGTCGGCGAACGCATAACTCCCATGAGCGAGATAATACCAAGCATGGCGCCGAGCATCAGTGAACCCGAGTCCCCCATGAAGATGCTCGCCGGCGTGAAGTTGAATCGCAGAAAAGCTAGCGTCGCCCCCAAGAGAATTACCGACAGCATGGCCGTCTCCCCCAGATTGCGCCCAAAGGCAATCAAAAACAGGAAGAATGCCGCGATGGCCGCAATGCCAGCAGCCAGCCCATCCAGGCCATCAATCAGGTTCATCACGTTCATGAAGCATACGAGGTACAACACCGTAAGCGGATAGGCAAACCAGCCGAATTCAATAAACCCATCCCCAAATGGGTTGGCAATACTGGAGAGCAGTAGCCCGGAAGCAGCAATGATCAGCGAGCCTACAATCTGGCCCAGCAGCTTCGCTCGTGGTGTTAGCGACCGAACGTCATCTATCGCACCCACCATAACAATGACGAAGAGTCCTGCGAGCACCCCAGCATGGTGAATACCGCGATCGTCGCCATGAATGTAGAAGCCCCACCAATTAAAGCAATACTCGCCGACCACCTCTACAAGGATGGTAACGAATATACCCATAGCCATAGCGAGTCCGCCCATGCGAGGCACGGGTCGCTTGTTTACACGGCGCTGATCGGGATAGTCAACCGCATCCAAACGCAGTGCGAGCCTTCTTGCCAGAGGAACGCAGAGGTACGTTACAACAAAGGCAATCAGGCCCAGCACTGCAAAATGTCGCAAAGATACAATCACACAAGCCAGTATAAACGAGAACTCGAGTCGTCGACCCTAGAACTGCAGCCCCTGCAGCCATTCGGTGAGTTCTTCCAGGGCTTCGTCGCTCACGCCCAGGCGCTGCTCGCGCTCCTGCAGGTATTTCTCGCGCTCCACGAACATGGACAGCTGCTCGTCGCTGTACTCCGATAGGTCGATGTCGCGGCTTTCCACGATGCGTTTGGCGAAGTCGGGCAGCTTGTCGTTCATGGCGGTGATCTTCACCACATCGCCCGTGTGCGGGGCCTCCACGTAGTAGCCGTCGCCCAGGTACATGGCCACATGGTGCACGTCGCCGCCATCGTCGAAGAACAGCAGGTCGCCGGGCAGCAGCTCCTCGAAGGGAACCTCCACGCCCACCTCGCACTGGTAGTAGGTGGTACGCGGCAGCTCGATGTTGAACACCTCGCGATAGCAGTACTGCACCAAACCCGAGCAGTCGAAGCCGGCCGGCGTGGTGCCGCCCCACAGGTACGGCACGCCCAAAAACGAATTGGCCAGGGCCGTCAGATCGTTCAGCGTACGGCCCTCGCGCACCGGCAGCGGCGCCCCGGCGGCAATCAGCTTGTCGAAGTCGGCGAAACGCTCGGCATCGATGGCGTTCTTGTGCTGCTGCATAGCCGTGTCAGCCGCCGGCGTAGCGGGCTTCTCCAGATACACGGGCACGTGGTACAAATCCTCGGCGCGGGCCATCTGCTCTTCCCAACGAGCCAGCGCCTGCTGGTACTCCTGGGTGGAGGCCACGTACGCCCGGTACTCGGCCACCAGCGCGTCGTACTCGGTCTTGTCGGCCACCGGATCCAGATACAAATCCAGGCCCGTTACCTCGTCCTTCACCGGCATCACGAACGTCTCGGTCAGCTCGTAGGTGAGCGGCACGTCGAAGCGCGTCAGGTCGTAGGTCTCGATAAGGTCCTGCAGCTTCTCGGAATAAAAGATGTCGGTGGCATAGCGCCCCACCAGAAAGTCGCAGGCATCCACGAACGAGTCGGTGTTCGACTTGCGCGCGCCGGCGTAGAAGTCGCCCATGGAGTTGCTCAGCAGGTCGGCATAGTCCGACAACGAGTCCTCCACCGTCTCGTACTGGCGGAAGTCGGCCATAATGGTGTATGTGGCACCCGAACCATCGTCCTCGCGCGTGGGCAGCTGCACGGAATTGCCCTTGTAGGTGCCCTTGATGCCGAACAGGTTGTTGTTCGGCGCCTGGGCCAGCGTGGAGTTGCCCGAGGCGGACTCCAGAATGGCCTGGGCGATCATCACCGAGGCGTACAGGTCGCTTTCCGCGGCGATGTTGCGCGCCGGCTCGCCCACCAGCGAGATGAACTTCTCGGTAGTGAGGTCCTCGCTGTAGTGTCGCGCCACATAGGACGAGTTGTCCATATGCGTGAACGAGATGGAGGGCACCGTGACGGCCACCTGCTTCAGCGGCGTCTGGGCCTGGCCCTTGTTCACGGCCGCCGTGTGACTGGAATCGGTCACGCCGCCGGCACCGTCGGGATCGGGCTTCTGAATGCCCTCGTCCACCGGGTTGTCGGGCGCGGGATTCTCGGGTTCCGGCGCCGGGTCGACCGGATCGACCGGGTCGGGATCCACCGGCGGCGCGGGCTCCTCGGAGGCGGCCTTCGCCACGGTGATGGTCACGCCCTGCCCCGCCACGATGTCGGTGCCGGGTAAGGGATCGGTGCTGAGGATGGCGCCCGGGGCCTTCGTGCCCGTGGAATCCTCCACCTCCACCACGGTGATAGCATCCTCGGGAACGCCCTGCTCCACCAGGAAGGCCTTCAGAGCCGCGCCGTCCATGGCCAGGCTCGGCCACTCGGGCATCGTCGTCACCTTCTCGGCCGCCGGGGGCTCAACCGGGTTCTGGCCCTCGCCCTCGCCCGGCGCGCCCGGAGCCTCGGGGTCGGTGGTCGCCGGAGGCACCGTCGTATCGTCATCCGCGTCTTCCGTGCTGTCGCCCTCGGCGGGCGGGTTCGCATCGGTGTCAGGATCAGGCGGCGTCGTCTCATCCGCCGGGCCCTCGTCCGCACCCTCGGTCGGCGGAACCGCGTCGGCATCGGGCGTTTCCGCATCCTCGACCGGAGTCTCCTCCGCCGGGGCCTCCACCTCGGGCTGCGTCTCCGGCTCTGGCTGAGCCTCGGGCTCGGCATCGTCCTGAGCGGCCGGCATGCCCTCGATGATGGCCTTCAGCTCGGCATACTGCGCCTCGTCGGTGAACACGCCATTGGCCTTCATCAGCTCAAGGTCGGCCAGCGTGAAGCGCTCGCCGCCGTTGATGCGGTTCACCAATTCCTCGTAGCTCTTCGGCAGCGGGTTGCCGCCCTCGGTACGAACGTTATTACCATCGCCATCGTCGGCGAAGCCCGTCTGGTATGTCGCGGCAACGCCGCCTACCGGAGCAACAACCAAAGCTGCAGCGGTCAGGAGCGATACTGCATTCTTCGATGAGGTCATCGCGCCTCCTTCAGCCTCTCAAATCTCCCAAAAGCGCACCTGCGGGTACGCGTATCCAAGACATTTTTGCCTCGAAGCCTGCATTATACCCCCACCGTTCGGGAAATCCAGGGAAAGAAAGGACGGAAAACGGCCCTTCACGTGGGAAAAGAAACGCAACGCTCTTGTCAAGAAGAACAGAAATCAATAACTGAACTGGTATTTTTTCCTTTGGCAGCCGGTCAAAACGCCGAACATGGCGAATTTGTAAAAAGTGAAAAACTCCGAGCAACGCGCCGTTTTCGCTGATAAGCGGGGTCATTTATTCAGGGAATTGTCAGGGAAGAAGGCCCTTTCCCACCCCTTAGCTCACCAAGCGGCGGGCGAAATCGGGCACGAAGTACTCCATGGTCTGGCGCACCACGCGCCCCTTGCCCGAGGACGCATGCAGATATTCGCCGTCGCCGGCATAGATGGCCACATGGTACACGCCCGAGCCCGATCCCCAGAACAGCAGGTCGCCGGGCAGCAGGGCGTCCATGGACACGCTCTCGCCGAGGGCGCTCTGCTCGGCGGCCGTGCGCGGCAGATCGATACCGAGCGCCTGGTCGTACACCCAGCGGGTGAATCCGGAGCAGTCGAAGCCCGAGGGCGTAGTACCGCCGTACACATAGGGAACGCCGCGCAGATCCATGCCGGTATCCACCACGGCCTGGCGGCGCTCGGCGCGCTCCTCCTCGGCAGCGCGCTCGGTTGCAGCGTCGGCCACCGAACCCACGTACTCCTTAATCTCGTCGGCAAAAGCGCCGATGTGGGCGAAGGGGCTTTCCGCAACGGCATCGGCCGCCGGGGTGGCGCCAGCCGCAGGCGCGGCGTCGGCAGCATCGGCGCCATCGGCATAGGCGGCAACCGGGCCTGCAGCGGTAACGGTCAGGGACAAGGCGCAGGCGAGCGTCAGGGCGCGGGCCCGCTTGAAAACATTTTGGTAACTAAGCATGACGCGGAGTCTATAAGCCGCGCCGCGCCCTGCCAAGCCCCTCCACAAGTCCCGCGCGAGATGCCGACAGGGCGCCCACGTTCACTTCGCGAGCCCTCCGCAACCGCTTCGCACAACCTTCATCCCTTATGGGGAAGGTCAGCGGCGGCCCGCTACACCTCGCGGGGCACTTCCCCCGTCTCCAGCAGGCGCAACAGCGCGGCCTCGTCCAGCACCGGCACGCCGAGGGCCACGGCTTTGTCGTACTTCGAGCCGGCGGACTCCCCCGCCACCACGAAACTCGTCTTCTTCGACACCGAGCCCGATACCTTCGCGCCCATGGCCTTCAGACGCGCACCGGCCTCGTCGCGGGTCATGCCCGATGAGGCCAAGGTGCCCGTCAGCACAAAGGTGAGCCCCGCCAGCACCTGGGGCACCTCCTCGCCTGGCACCATCGTCTCGGCAGCCATGGTCACGCCCGCGGCGCGCAAGCGGTCGATAACCGACACGTTGTCGGGCGTGCGCATGAACAGCCACAGCCCGTGGGCGATTTTCGGCCCCACGCCGTCGATGGCCGCCAGCTCGTCCTCGCCGGCCGCGGCCAAAGCCTCCATGCTGCCCACCGCCGCCGCGATGGTCTCGGCCGTGGTCTTGCCCACGTGGCGAATGCCCAAACCGAACAGCACCCGCGCGAACGGCCGGCGCTTCGAGGCCTCGATGGCCGCCACCAGCTTCTTCGCCACCGTGCGCCCCAGGCGCACCGCATCGCCGTCGGCCTTCACGCGGCCCATGTCCAGGCAGGCCAATTCCTCCTCGGAAAGCGAGTAGTAATCGGCTACATCCGACATGCGCCCGCTCTCCACCAGCCGCGACACGATTTCATCGCCCATGCCGTCGATGTCCAGCGCCCCCCGGCTCGCCCAGTGCACCAGCCGCTCCAGGGCCTGGGCCGGGCAGTCGATGGAGATGCAGCGGAAGGCCACCTCGCCCGGGTCGCGCACCACGGGACTGCCGCAGCTGGGGCATACCGCAGGCATGTCCCACACCTGGGCTTCGGGGCTACGCAGGCTGAGCACCGGCCCCAACACCTCGGGAATGACGTCGCCCGCCTTGCGCACGATGACGGTATCGCCCACGCGCACGTCCTTGCGGTGCACCTCGTCCAGGTTGTGCAGCGTGGCCCGCGCCACGGTGGAGCCGGCCACCACCACCGGTTCCAGCTCGGCCACCGGCGTCAGCGCGCCGGTGCGCCCCACCTGCACGGTAATGTCGCGCAGAAGCGTGGTCTTCTCCTCCGGCGGGAACTTGAAGGCGATGGCCCAACGCGGCGCCCGGGCCGTAAAGCCCATGGCCCGCTGCCGGGAAAACGAGTTCACCTTCACCACCACGCCGTCTATCTCGTAGGGCAGCTCGTCGCGCCGCTTAATGGCGCGCTCGCAGAAGGCGCGCACCTCCGCGGCGGTATCGCACCGCTGCACATCGGGGTTCACGTGGAAGCCCGCGGCGCGCAGCCATTGCAGCAGCTCCCACTGGCCGTCCAGCTGCAGCGCCCGCTCGTCGGCGATGGCGTACATGAAGGTGGACAAGTCGCGGCCCTGGGTAACGCGCGCGTCCTTCTGGCGCAGCGAGCCGGCGGCGGCGTTGCGGGGGTTCGCGAAGGGCGCGCGGCCCTCGGTCACGGCGGCGGCGTTCAGCACCTCGAAGCTCTTCTTGGGCATGTACACCTCGCCGCGCAATTCCAGCGTATGCGTGCCGGGCGTCACGGCATCCATCGCATCGGGGCGCAGGCGCAGCGGCACGTCGCGCACCGTGCGCATGTTCACCGTCACATCCTCGCCCGTGGTGCCGTCGCCGCGGGTGGCCGCCCGCACCAGCACGCCGTCCTCGTAGGTGAGCGCAATGGAGCTGCCGTCGATCTTCAGCTCGCAGCACAGAGGCGGAAGCGTGCCGCCGCAGGCCTCGCGCACCCGCTCCATCCACGCGTCCAGCTCGTCCAGGTCCATGGCGTTGTCTAGCGAGTACATGCGCTGCTCGTGCACCACTGGCGCGAACTGGTCGCCCACATAGCCCCCCACGCGCTGGGTGGGGGAAGACGGCGTTACCAGCTCGGGATGGGCGGCTTCTATCTCGCGCAGCTCGCGCATGAGCGAGTCGAAGGCCGCATCCGAGATAGTGGGGGCATCCAGCGCATAGTACTGGTAGCTGTGGTGCTCGATCTCGCGGCGCAGCGCCTCGGCCCGCGCCGCCGGATCCGCGGCATCGAACAGGGCTTCCTGAGCTTCGGCCATGTGACATTCCTTCCGCCAAAAGGGCCCGGACGAATCCGGGCCCCGAGTCAATTCGCAACGGCTATGATACCACGCGCCCGCGCCGGCGCGATCCCATCGACCCTTAGTGAGTGTGGGCGATGCGCACCGTGGTGCGGGGAATGGTGATGCCCCACACCGCCATCTGCACGCCGCGTACCATGAGGAAGAACCCCAGGAACAGCGCGAAGGTGCTCGGCGCCAAGATGAAGGCAAAACCGCACAGCACCGAGGCCACACCGGTGAACAGCACCCAGCCCCAGCCGGGCAGGTCGTGGGCCATGCGCACGGCCGCCACGATCTCGAAGATGCCGTAGGCCATCACGAAGATGCCCAGCACCCAGGGAATCACCGCCGCCGATGCCAGAGGGTGCACGATGAACAGCACGCCCAGGATGATGTCGCACACGGCGTAGGCCAAAGCCCAGCCGCTCGCGCCATCGGCCCGGCGGTACTTGAAGTAGGCGTAGGCGTCCACCACGCCGGCGGCCAAGAACATGCAGCCGGCGATGACCGCCACGGCCACCAGCGTCAGGCCCGGCACCATCAGCAGCACGAACCCGATGAGAATCAGCGCGAGGCCGGCAACGAACAGCCCCCAATCGCGTCCCGTCTTGATATCCATAGTTACCACGCTCCTTAACCCTGGTTGTATACTATGCAACACCGTCATTGTAGAAGCGCCGCATGGGACGCGCGGACGGGCAGCGCCACTCGTTGCTAACCAGATTGCGCCCCGTTAGCAGGGCGTTTGCAATGGCGATGCCCCCGTGTGCCGCACCCCATGGCAAGCATGCGGAACGCTTCGAGGAAGGAACCCCATGACCGCATCCGCAACCCCGGCACGCACCGACGCCCAGCTGGCGGCCCTGCTGCCGCACCCGGCCGCCGACGCCAACAAGTACACCCGCGGAAAGCTGTACCTGGTGGCCGGCGCCGCCCCCTACCCCGGCGCCGCGCGGCTCGCCGGAACCGCGGCCGAGCGGACCGGAGCGGGCTACGTGGAGCTTTTCTGCGCGGGAAAGTCGCTGCTGGCGGTACGGTGCAGCTCACCGTCGCTCGTAACCCGCGACTGGCGCACCTGGCATCCGGCCCGGCTGGAGCCGCCTCGGGAGGGACACCCCTGGGCCTGCGTCATCGGCTGCGGTTTCGACGCGAGTCCGGCGCTGATGGAGCTTCTGGCGGAAACCGTGCGCGCTTTTCCCGCACCTTTGCTGGTCGACGGAGGCGCTCTGGGTCTTTTGGCCGGCGAGACGGGTCTGCGCCTGGCAGCCGAGCGGGCGGCCAGTTCCGAAGCGGCCCCGCTCGTGCTCACGCCCCACGGCGGCGAGGCCGCGCGCCTGGCCCGGGCAGCCGGCGTGAGCGACACCCTGGACGCACCCGATCTGGCCGGGGCGCTGGCACGGGCCTACCACGCCCTCTGCGTGCTGAAGGGGCCGCGCACCTTCATCGCCGACGCATCGGGCGCGGTGGAGTTGATGGATCGGGGCACGCCGGCGCTGGCGAAGGCCGGCACGGGCGATGTGCTGGCCGGCATCATCGGCGCGCTGCTCGCCCAGGGCCTCGCGCCTCGCGATGCCGCCGCGCTCGGCTGTGCCCTGCACGCCGAGGCCGGCCGGGCCGCCGCCGATGCGCTCACCGATATCTGCACGACCACCGAGGACGTGATCGCCTTTTTGCCCGCCGCCGTGCGGGCCATCGCCGGCGCCTAGCGCGACGTCAGGCTGGCCACGGTGCGCGCCAGCACCGCCAGATCGATGGGCTTCGCCACATGGGCGTTCATGCCCGCGGCCAGCGCCTCGCGCTCGTCTTCCGCGAAGGCGTTCGCCGTCATGGCGATAATGGGAATGGTCTGCGCGTCGGGCCGGTCCAATGCTCGGATGGCACGGGCGGCCTCGTGCCCGTTCATCACGGGCATCTGCACGTCCATGAAGATCACGTCGAAGGCGCCCGGCTCACTCGCCGCGAACTTCTCCACCGCTGCGCGCCCGTTCTCGGCCACCTCGCAGCTGGCCCCGTGAATATCCAGAATAGCCGCGATGATCTCGGCATTCAAATCGTTGTCCTCGGCCACCAGGAAGTGCTTGCCGCCCAGAGCCGCATCGGCATCCACGGCCCGGGAGGCCGCGGCATCCACCGCACGCGCGGCAGCCTCCTCCTCGGCAGGCGGGAAATCCAGGTCGATGATGAAGGTGGAACCTGCGCCCAGCTCGCTTTCCACGGTAATGGTGCCGCCCATCAGATCGACGAGGTTCTTGGTGATGGCCATGCCCAGCCCCGTTCCCTGAATCTTGTTGGTCAGGCTGGATTCCTCCCGCGAGAACGAGTCGAAGATGGTGTCCAGGTACTCCTGCGACATGCCGATGCCCGTATCGCGCACGATGATGCGCAGATGCTGCAGGCTGCCGCGGCGCTTCAGCGAGCCGTCGATGCGGAACAGGATGGAGCCGCCATCGGGCGTGTACTTCATGGCGTTGGAAAGCACGTTCATCAGAATCTGGCGCAGCCGCCCCTCGTCGCCCATCAGCGCCTCGTGGGTTACGCCGGCCATCTCCACGGTGAACGTCTGGTGCTTGGCGTTGGTCTGGGGGCGCATCATGGCATCCACCGATGCCACGGTCTCGCCCAGGTTGAACTGGGCCGAGGCCAGGGTAGTCTTGCCCGACTCGATCTTCGACATATCCAGCACGTCGTTGATGAGCCCCAGCAGATGCTGGCCCGACGTGGCGATCTTGCGGTTGTACTCGCGCACTGCCTGGGGATTGTCGGCGTCGCGGTCGATCAGCGCGGAAAAGCCCAAGATGGCGTTCATGGGCGTGCGGATGTCGTGGCTCATGGAGGCGAGGAAGTTGCTCTTGGCGTGGTTGGCCTCCTCGGCCGCCGCCACCGAGTCCAGCAGTCGCTGGCGAATGTCGTGCTCGCCGGTCACATCGGTCAGCGAGTAAATGATCTTCTCGTCGCCGCCGAGCATCACCGGGCAGCTGGTCACCCGCAGCCACATGTCGCGGCCGAAGGCGGCGTTGAAGCACTGGAACTCCCATTCGCGGCGCTCGTCGGAAGCCCCCGAATGCACGATGGCGGCCACCTTGGCGTAGGCCTCGTTGGACGACAGCCCGTCCATCACGAAGAACTTCGTGGCGGGCACGCCCAGGATATCCTGCACGTTCTCGAACACGGCCTCCACCACGCGGTCGGCGCCGTCCACGATGAAGATGGCCGTGTCGATGTTTTCGCCGATGGCCTGGTAGATGCTCTGCACATAACGCTCGCCCTGCAGCTCGCGGCGGCTGCGGTACACCAGAAGCGCCGCGATGGCGCCCACCGCCAGCAGCGTGGCGCCCACCACGATGATGACCATGCGGGCCGTCACACCCACGATGGCCGCGCCTTCGGCCTGGTCGTTGGGCATGATGGAATCGGCCTGCACCACCAGGCCGGTAATGGTGTTGAAGTAGTACAGCCCCGTGGCGATGACCACTACGGCCAGCACGACGACCACAGCCGCCACGGCCGCGAAGATAGCGCGGGAGTCGAATCGCTGCCTCATGGTCGCCGGCCGTCGCGGCTATTCCACTGTGACGGATTTCGCCAGATTGCGGGGCTGGTCCACGTCGCAGCCGCGCAACACGGCCACCTCACGGGCCAGAAGCTGCAAGGGAACGCTGGCAGTGATGGGGCTGAACACGTCGCGCACCTTCGGAATGTAGATCACATGGTCGGCATGGGCGCGGATGTCCTCGTCGCCCTCAGTGGCCACCGCGATGATGCGGGCGCCGCGAGCGCGCGACTCCTGCAGGTTCGACACCACCTTGTCGTACACCGGGCTGTTCGTGGCGATAGCGATGACCGGGAAGTCTTCGTCGATAAGGGCGATGGGACCGTGCTTCATCTCGCCGGCGGCGTAGGCCTCGGCGTGCAGGTAGCTGATCTCCTTCAGCTTCAGCGCGCCCTCGTAGGAAGTGGCCGCACCCATGCCGCGGCCGATGAACAGCGCGCTTTGAGCGTCCACCATGGCGCGGGCGGCCTCCTCCACCGCCGGGCCGCACGTGTCCAGAATGCGCTCCACCTGCTCGGCGGTGTCGGCCAGCTCGGTGAACAGCAGCTTGATCTGGCCCTGGGTCAGCTCGCCGGCCGATTGGCCCAGCAGCATGGCCAGAAGCGTCAGCGACACCACCTGGCCCAGGAAGCTCTTCGTGGAGGCCACAGCGATTTCCTTGTTGGCCTTGGTGTAGATGACGCCGTCGGACTCGCGGGCCACGGGGCTGCCCACCACGTTGGTGATGCCGAACACCTTCGCACCGCGCACGCGGGCGTCGCGAATGGCGGCCAGGGTATCGGCCGTTTCGCCGGACTGGGACACGGCCACCACCAGCGTGGTGGGGGTGATAATGGGGTTGCGGTAGCGGAACTCGCTGGCCACCTCCACCTCGCAGGGGATGCGCGCCCAACCCTCGATGAGATTCTTGGCAATGAGCCCGGCATGGTAGGAGGTGCCGCAGGCGATGACGTACACGCGGTCGATGAGGTTCAGCTCCTCGGCCGTCAGGTCCAGCTCGTCGATGACGAGGGAGCCGCCGGAAAGGCGGCCTGCCAGCGTGTCGCGAATGACGCGGGGCTGCTCGTGGATCTCCTTCAGCATGAAGTCGGGGTATCCGCCCTTCTCGGCCACATCGATGTCCCAATCCACGTGGGTCACCTCGGGCTCTAGGGGATTGCCGTCCATGTCGAAGTACTCCACCGCATCGGCAGTGAGAAGCGCCATCTGGCTATCGGCCAGCACCACCACGTCGCGCGTGGCGTCGATCATGGCAATGATGTCGCTGGCCACGTAGCTGCCGTGCTCCCCGCGGCCCACCACGATGGGCGAGTCCTTGCGGCAGGCGACGATGGTGCCGGGCTCGCCGTCGGCCATCACGGCCAGGCCGTAGGCGCCCACCAGGCGCGAGACGGCCTCGGCCACGGCGGCGCGCAGATCGCCCTCGCCGGCCTCGCGCATGCGGCGGTAGGACTCCTCCACCAAATGGGCCACCACCTCGGTATCGGTATCGGACGAGAACACGTGCCCGCGGGCCACCAGCTCCTCGCGCAGCTCGGCGAAGTTCTCGATGATGCCGTTGTGCACCACGGCGATGTCGCCGGCGCAGGAGGTGTGCGGATGCGCGTTGGCCTCGCTCGGCTTGCCGTGGGTGGCCCAACGGGTATGCCCGATGCCGCAGGTGCCGGCGAAGTCGAAGTGCTCCAGGGTGTGGGCCAGCTCGCTCACCTTCCCCTTGCGGCACACCACCTGGATGGCGTCGCCCTCCTGAATGGCAACGCCAGCCGAGTCGTAGCCGCGGTACTCCATGCGCGTCAGGCCCTCCACCAAGATGGGCTCGGCCGCAGCGCTACCGGTGTATCCGACAATTCCGCACATATATTTGCTCCTATCGCAAACAGGCGGCCCGGGCCGCCATCTCGCCTCAAGTTATTCGTGCCATTGTACCGTCGAAGGGCCCGCAGATTCGCCCCTTTCACGAAACGCCCAGTTCCGCCGCAGCGGCGAGAGCGCCGGCGCGGCCAATCTGGTAAGATGCCGAGCTATACGAATTTCCCCTCCTGAAAGGCGGCAACGTGGCGCGCTCCAAGAAAACCCAGGCCATCGTCGACGGCACCCTGGCCATGGCGGTTCCCGACGACACCGTGGGCCTGGGGGTTGACATCGTGGAAATCGAGCGCATACGCAAGATCATCAAGCGCTCCCCCGCCTTCGTGGAGAAAGTGTACTCGGCCGCCGAGCGGGCCTACTGCGACGACCACGCCCATCCCGAGGTGCACTACGCTACCCGCTTCGCCGCGAAGGAGGCCGTGCTGAAAGCCCTGGGCACGGGCTTTTCCGAGGGTATCCGTCCGCTGGATGTGGAGGTGCGGCGCACGGCCAAGGGCCGCCCCTACGTGGTGCTTACCGGCCAGGCCCGCGAGGTGGCGCGCCACCAGAACGTGCGCGAGATTCCCATCTCGCTGTCGTTCACCCACACCGACGCCGTGGCCTGCGCCATGGCCATCACCGACGAGTCGGTAGCCGCCCAGGAGCGCCGCCGCGACCCCATGGAAGAGCTCACCCGCCAGTTCAAGGAGGCCCGCACCTTCCTGGACGAGCTGCCCGCAAGCGAGGGCTCGGGCAGCAGCGGCGCGGCCTAGGCGCCCCCTTATCGAAAAAAAACGGCCGAGATCGCTCCCGGCCGTTTTTTTGTCTCTCGCGATAAGGTTCTAGGCGCGAATTTCGGCGCCCGTGGCCTTCTGCACCTTCCCCACCAGCTTGGCGTGCACCTTCTCCACTTCCTCGCTCGTGAGGGTGCGGTCGGGGGCGCGGTACACGAAGCTGTAGGCCACCGACTTCTTGTTCGCGCCCACGCGCTCGGCGTCGCGGTATACGTCGAACAGGGCCACCGATTCCAGCAGCTTGCCGCCGGCCGAGGTCATCACCTGCATCATCTTCTCGTGGGTCACGGCCTCGTCCACCACGAAGGCCTGGTCCACGGCCACAGCCGGGTAGGTGGGCACGTCCACGTAGGGCCGGGCCGGGCGGGCGGCGCGCACCAGCGCGTTCACGTCCAACTCGAAGGCCACCACCGGAGCCGTGGCGCCGAAAGCCTCGGCCACCAGCGGATGAATCTCGCCCACCCAGCCGATCACGGAGCCGTCGGCCATCATCTCGGCCGCGCGCCCGGGCTGCAGCTGGGGCGCCTCGTCGGCGGAAAGAGCCCGGAAGCGCACCTTGGGCAACGCCAGCTCGCGGGCGATGTTCTCCAGCACGCCCTTGCCATCGAAGAAGTCGAAGGCCACCCGCGGGGCATTCCACGCGTCGTCTGCCATGGCGCCGGCCAGAACGCCGGCCACCTTCTTGCGTTCGCGGGCCTGCTTGCGGCCCTCGGCGGCCGCGAACACCGTGCCGATCTCGTACAGCTGGATGTTACGCACGCTGCGGCTCTGGTTGTAGGCCACCGAGCGCAAAAGCCCGGGCACCACCGACTGGCGCATCACGGGCATGTCGGCATTCAGCGGGTTCAGCAGCTCAACGGGCAGCCCCAGCCCCTCGGTGGGCAGCTGCAAGCGCTCGATGTCGCCGGGCTCGGCGAAGGAGTAGGTCATGGTCTCGTTCATGCCCGAGGCGCGCAGGGTGTCGTTCAGAAGGCGCAGGGTCTGCTGCTCGGGAGTGCGGCTGCCCACGCGCTCACGGCCACCGGGCAGCGTGGGGGCAATGCGGTCCATGCCCCACAGGCGCAGCACTTCCTCGTACAGGTCTATCTCGCGCTCCAGGTCGGGACGGAAGGTGGGCGCGGTCACCGCCAGCACGTCTGCGTCGTCGGTAGCTGCGACAGCGCAGCCGAGGCGCACGAGGATGTCCTCGATGAAGTCGGCGGGAATGTCGGCGCCCATCATGCGGTTGAACCGCGAGATGCGGAAGCGCAGCTGCACGGCCTCGGCGGGACGCTCGTACACATCCACCACGCCGGGGCGCACCGTGCCGCCCGACACCTCGGCCAGCAGGGCCGCGGCCGCCTGGGACACCACCTCGCACAGGTTCTCGTCCACTCCGCGCTCGTAGCGCATAGAGGCCTCGGAGATCAGCTTCAGGTTGCGGCTCGTGCGCGAGGTGCGGCCGTTGCAGAAGTCGGCCGATTCCAACAGCACGGTGGTGGTGGCCTCGGTCACCTCGGTGTCCAGGCCGCCCATCACACCGGCCAGCGCCACGGCGCGCTCGGGCGTGGCGATCACGGTCATGTCCTCGGTCAGTTCGCGCTTCTCGCCGTCCAGGGTGGTCAGCACCTCCCCGTCCTGCGCGCCGCGCACCACGATATGCACCGAGCCGTCCGCGGCGGCCAGCGTGTCGTAGTCGAAGGCGTGCAGGGGCTGGCCGTACAGGTACAGAATATAGTTGGTCACGTCCACCACGTTGTTGATGGGGCGGCCGCCGGCAGCGCTCACGCGCTCGGCCAGCCAGTCGGGCGAGGGGCCCACCTTCACGTTGTCGATCACGCGGGCGGTATAGCGCGGGCAACGGTCGGCATCGGCTACCTCCACCGTCACGCTCGCGTCCACCTCGGCACCGGCCGTCACCGCCGCCAGCTTCGCCACATCGGCGGCCAGCGGATAGGTCACCGGCTGCTGGTACATGGCACCCACCTCGCGGGCCATGCCCACCACCGACAAGCAATCGGGGCGGTTGGGGGTGATCTCCAGATCGAGCACGGTGTCGCCCGAGCCGATCACCTCGGCGATGGGCGTGCCCACCGGCGTGCCCTCGGGCAGAATCCAGATGCCCGAATGGTCGGAGCCCATCCCCAGCTCGCGCTGGGAGCAGCACATGCCGCAGCTCGTCACACCGCGCAGCTTCGACTTCTTAATCTTGAAATCGCCGGGCAGCACCGCGCCCACCGTTGCCACGGGCACCAGGATGTCGGCAGCAATGTTCGGCGCGCCGCACACGATCTGCACTGGCTCGTCCGCGCCCACATCCACGGTCACCACATGCATATGGTCGGAATCGGGATGCGGCTCGCAGGTGAGCACATGCCCCACGACCACCCCTTCAAAGGCCTCGCCGGTCTGCTCGACACCTTCCACGCCCGTACCCGTTAAATCGAGCCGATCGCAGAACGCCTTCACATCACTCGGCACCTGCGTATACTCCGAAAGCCACTTCAAAGATACTTTCATACTAATTTCTTCCTCTTAATCGCCTGTCTCATTTGACAACAAGATTTCTTCCCTACCGTGGCTATGCGTAGAGGGATTTCGGGTGGTGCTCACCAAGCGAGTTCCGCAGCGAACGGAAATGCCCAGTGGGCATTTCCGCCGAGCGAGGACTGTTTGAGCGACTGAGCACTACCCGGAAGCCCGACCCCGGCAGAGTCGCAACTAGAATTGTCGCAAGAATCGCATATCTCCCTCGAGGAGCATTCTAAGGTCGGGCACGTCGTACTTCAGGCAGGCGATGCGCTCCACCCCCATGCCGAAAGCGAAACCCGAGTACTCCTCCGGGTCGATGCCGCTCATAGAAAGCACGTTGGGGTCCACCATGCCGCAGCCCAAGATCTCCAGCCAGCCGGTGCCCTTGCACATGCGGCAGCCCTCGCCGTGGCATACCGCGCAACTCACGTCCACCTCGGCCGAGGGCTCGGTGAAGGGGAAGTAGTGGGCGCGGAAGCGCGTCTTGCGCTCGGGCCCGAACAGCGCCTTGCACATATAATCGAGGGTGCCCTTCAGATCGCCGAAGGTGATGCCGCGGTCCACCACCAGGCCTTCGATCTGATGGAACTGGGGCAGATGCGAGGGATCGGCCACGTCGCGGCGGTACACCTTGCCCGGCGCGATCATGTAGATGGGCAAATCCCAGTCCTCCATCACGTGCACCTGCACGCCGGAGGTCTGGGTGCGCAGAAGCACGTCGGACTCGCCGCGCACCCGCGAGGCGTCGCCGGACAGGTCGCGCACGTAGAAGGTGTCCTGCATGGAACGGCTCGGATGGTCGGCCGGCGCGTTCAGGGCCGTGAAGTTGTAGTAGTCGGTCTCGATCTCGGTGCCTTCCACCACCTTGTAGCCGAGGCCTAAGAAGATGTCGGACACCTCGTCGATAATGCCGTTGATAAGGTGGCGCGTGCCCATCTGCTGGGCGCGGCCGGGAAGGGTCACATCCACCGCGCCGGCGTCGATGGCGGCCGCCAGAGCATCGGCCTCCAGGGCCGCTCGGGCTCCAGCCAGGGCCTCCTCCACCTCAACGCGAGCCGCGTTCACGGCCTTGCCCACGCTGGCGCGCTCCTCGGCGGGCACCGAGCCCATGGAGCGCAAATAGCCCGTCAGGGTGCCGGCCTTTCCCAACACCGCCACGCGCACGGCGTCCAGGGCCTCCAGGTCCGTGGCCGCAGCGATGTCGGCCAGGGTGCGCTCGCGCAGTGCGGCAAGTTCCTCTGCAATTGCCATAACCTGCTTCTGCCTTTCTCGTCGTTCGTCCAACAAAAAAGCCCTCTCTCGTTCTTGGCCGAAGGCTGGGCCTTCGCAATCCAAGGACGAGAGAGGGCTCTCGCGGTACCACCTCGGTTGGCAACGGGCCGCACCATCTGGAAGGGAGGCGCGGCGGGCCGTCGCCCGCTCGTTGACGCCCGATCACGGGGGCGAGCCGTCGCCCCCTACGCACCGGGGCGAGAGCCACCGGGTTCAAGGACGCTGCTCGGAAGGGAACGGGTTCGCGCCTGCAGTCGGGCCCTCTCAGCGGCAAAGCCCTTCTCTGGAGACCTCGGTCTGCGAACCTTATCTTCGTCATCGCATGTAACAGTGCAGTATAGCGCACTTTGAGGGTATCCGTCCGTGAAATTCCCCGCAAGCACCGGCGACCAGCACCCGCGTCGCTACAGGAAACGGTAGTTCACCGTGCGCAGACCCCAGGCCCGGCAGCTGGAGAAGCCGAAGGCCTTCCACACGCCCGGCTGCAAATCCAGCGCGCGGCTGCCGCCGCCCATGCCGCCGCAGTCGTTCACGGTGGCGTACACGGTCTTGCCGTTCCAGGATATCTCCACGGTGCGGCCGAACAGCTTGCGATAGCCCGTCAGCGACATGGGCACCGCCACGCCCATGGAGTTGTCGTCGCAGACAGCCCCCGTGGCAGTGGTACCGGGGTTGGGGGTGTAAGGATCGGTGGAGCCACCGTAAGCCGAGGCCACGCCGGTTTTCCAGCCGCTGGCCGAGCTGGAACCCGAATCGGACCCCGCGTCGCTCGACGGCTTGTCGCTCACGTTGCCGGCATTGTCGTCCTCGTCTTCGTCGTCATCGTCCTCCACAGGCTTCGGGTTCGGCTTCACCGGCGCGTCGTCGCCCACCACCTCTTGGCGATCGACCGTATTGGCCCCCTCGGCATTCGAGCCGCCGCCGTCATCGGCCTGTTCGGCCTGGCGCATCGCCTCGGCCTGGGCAGCCAGCTCGGCCAAGCGCTCGGCATGGTCGGCCTTGGCCTCGTCCAGATGCGCCGAGGCCTCCTCCACCACGGCCTGGGCCTCGGAGCGCTTCTGCTCCTGGGCGGCCAAGGCGGCCTCCTGCTCGTTCTTCTGGGTGTTCAGCTGCTCGGAAGCCGCATCGAAGGCCTCCTTGCGCTCCCGCTGGCGCGCGACCTCCTCGGCCTGAAAGTCCATGATCTGGGTGACGTACTCCATATTGCGCAGCAAGTCGTCGAAGCTCTTCGAGTCGATCAGCAGCATCAGCAAATTCGCCGAGGCGCCGTCGCGGTACTCGCTCACCGCCACATCGCCTAGGGCCGCCCGGCCCTCCAGCATCGCCTGCTGGGCCTCCATGGCCAGGGCCGTGGATTCGTCGATCTGCGTTTGCAGATCGTCCACCTGCGCCGTAAGCGCATCGTATTCGGCGTTGATCTCGCCCATGCGGGCCTCGGCGGCATCCAACGCCTGCTGGGCGGAATCCACCGCCGCCTGCCCGTCATCGGCAGGCTCGGCCCACGCCGATGCGGGCAGCACGCCCGCAAGCGAGCCGGCGAGGAGCACGGCCAGAAAAGCCGCGAGCAGTCGCCGTGCCTGTCGTTGCAGTTGTTCCAAGGTGTCCCTTTCGTTCCACCGTCATTGGCGCTCGCCCCCGGCATGGCGCCGGACGGGAAGCGCATCGGTTCATCATCCCGAAATCGCCGCGCAGTGGCAACCCCCTTGGCTAAAAAGACACGACCCCCACCAGCGATGATGGCAGGATCATACCAGAAAAGGGAAAATAATACAAATATTCGTTCGTGTTATTGTTGTATTTCTCACGCCAATCCCCTATACTGGCGCAAACAGCCGATCCGGGCCCCGCGCCCGGTCAGACAAGGAGGGCCCATGCACGCGATG